>JAHINZ010000395.1 GCA_018895795.1 Alphaproteobacteria bacterium | reverse complement strand
GGCCCGATCTTCTTCGAGATCATCCAGCGCAAGGGCAATGAGGGCTTCGGCAACGGCAACTTCCAGGCCCTGTTCGAGAGCATCGAGCTGGACCAGATCCGCCGCGGCGTGATCACGGTGGGGGCTTAGGCAGCCTCCGAATTCCCCTTCCTTGTCATCCCGGCCGAAGCGTAGCGTAGAGCCGGGACCCAGGGGCTTTCGCAGTGCGCCGGCCCCTGGGTCCCGGACAGCCTCTGCGAGGCTTCCGGGATGACAAGGTTTAGTTGCTGATCGCCAAGGCTCGGGACCGCGCATGGACCTCAAATACCAATCCGGTTTCGGCAACCACTTCGCCACCGAGGCCATCCCCGGCGCCCTGCCGGTGGGCCAGAACGCGCCGCAGCGGGTTCCGTTCGGCCTCTATGCCGAGCAGCTGTCGGGAACGGCCTTCACCGCGCCCCGGCACGAGAACCGCCGCAGCTGGCTCTACCGCCTGCGGCCCAGCGCCGGCCACGGCCGCTATGAGCCCTACGCCCAGCCGGGCCTGGCCAGCGGGCCGTTCGCGGGCCCGGTGACGCCCAACCGCCTGCGCTGGGATCCGGTCGAGATCCCGACGGCCCCCACCGACTTCGTCGACGGCCTGCTGACCCTGGCCGGCAATGGCGATGTGGCGACCCAGGCCGGGATCGGCGTCCACCTGTATCTCGCCAACGCTTCGATGCGGAACAGCGTGTTCCAGAACGCCGACGGCGAGCTGCTGATCGTGCCGCAGCTGGGCGTTCTGACCATGGTCACCGAGCTGGGCGTGCTGACCGCGGGACCCGGCGAGATCGCCCTGATCCCGCGCGGGATAAGGTTCCGGGTCGAGCTCGACGGGCCGTCGCGCGGCTATGTCTGCGAGAATTACGGCGCGGCCTTCAAGCTGCCGGACCTGGGGCCGATCGGCGCGAACGGCCTGGCCAATCCGCGCGACTTCGAAACCCCCGTCGCCGCCTTCGAGGATGTCGAGACCCCGACCCAGGTGATCCAGAAGTTCCAGGGCGGCCTGTGGGCGTCGCAATGGGATCACAGCCCGCTGGACGTGGCGGCCTGGCATGGCAATTTCGCGCCCTGCAAATACGACCTGGCCCGGTTCAACACGATCGGCACGGTCAGCTTCGACCATCCCGACCCGTCGATCTTCACGGTGCTGACGTCGCCCAGCGAGATCCCCGGCACGGCCAATTGCGACTTCGTGATCTTCCCGCCGCGCTGGATGGTGGCCGAGCACACCTTCCGCCCGCCGTGGTTCCACCGCAACGTGATGAGCGAGTTCATGGGCCTGGTCACCGGCGCCTATGACGCCAAGGCCGGCGGCTTCTCGCCGGGCGGAGCGTCCCTGCACAACGCCATGAGCGATCACGGCCCCGATCTGGCCAGCTGGCGGGGGGCGGTGGCGGCCGATCTGCAGCCGCACAAGATCGAGAACACCCTGGCCTTCATGTTCGAAAGTCGCTGGGTGCTGCGGCCCACGCAATTGGCGCTGGAGAGTTGCGCGCTTCAGGCCGACTATGACGCCTGCTGGTCGGGCTTTCCCAAGGCCGTCCTGCCCTAACCATAACGATAAAAGAGGAAGCGCCCATGAAGCTCGCGTCTCTCAAAGGCGGCCGCGACGGCCGGCTGGTGGTGGTCTCCAACGACCTGGCCTGGTTCACTGACGCGGCGACCATCGCCCCGACCCTGCAGGCGGCGCTGGATGATTGGGGACGATGCGAAGCGCTCTTGCGTGGCCTGGCCGAAAGCCTGGAGCACGGCGCGGTGCCCAAGGACCGCTTCCACGAGCACGAGGCCCTGAGCCCGCTGCCCCGCGCCTTTCAGTGGCTGGACGGAAGCGCCTATGTGAACCACGTCCAGCTGGTGCGGCAGGCGCGGGGCGCCGAGATGCCCGAGACCTTCTGGACCGATCCCCTGATGTACCAGGGCGCGTCGGACGGTTTCCTGGGGCCGCGCGAAGATATCCCCCTGGCCGATTCGGCCTGGGGCTGCGACCTGGAAGCCGAGGTGGCGGTGATCGTCGGCGACGTGCCGCTGGGTGCGACCCGGGACGAGGCCCTGGCGGCGATCCAGCTGGTCATGCTGTGCAATGACGTCAGCTTGCGCAACCTGATCCCCGCCGAACTGGCCAAGGGCTTCGGCTTCGTGCAGTCCAAGCCGGCCAGCGCCTTCTCGCCGGTCGCCGTGACCCCGGCCCTGCTGGGCGAGGCCTGGAAGGACGGCAAGCTGCACGGCGCCCTGCTGGTGTCGCTGGACGGCGACGACTTCGGCAAGGCCGACGCCGGCGTCGACATGACCTTCGACTTCGGAACCCTGGTGGCCCACGCCGCCAAGACCCGGATGCTGTCGGCCGGCACGATCATCGGCTCGGGCACGGTCAGCAATCGCGGCGCCGACGGCGGGCCGGGCAAGCCGATCAGCGAAGGCGGGCTGGGCTATTCGTGCCTGGCCGAGCTGCGCACGGTCGAGACCATCCTGCACGGCGCCGCCAAGACCCCGTTCCTGCTGCCCGGCGACACCGTCCGCATCGAGATGAAGGACGCCAAGGGCCACTCGATCTTCGGGGCCATCGAGCAGACGGTCGAGCGGGTTTGAGTTCAGAGGCTGCAGAACCCACCTCCGCCGGCCGCGTCTGGACGACGCCGGCGGGGGTGAAGCTGGGTCCGCTGGACCAGATCGTCGACGGGTGGGCCCGCAATTTCGTGCTGCAGATCGGCGAGCGCCGCTTCCATGGTTTCGTGGTCCGGCGGGGCGAGGCGGTGTTCGGCTATGTCGATCGCTGTCCGCATGCCGGCCTGCCGCTGGCCCAGGTCCTCGACCAGTATCTGAGCCCGGACGGTGATCTGATCGCCTGTTCCTGGCACGGGGCGCTGTTCAGCGTCGAGACGGGGACCTGCGTCGGCGGTCCCTGCGTGGGGCGCGCTCTGTCGCCGTGGCCGGTCGCGGTGCGCGACGGGCGGATCGTCACGGCGTAGTGCTCTCAATCCGCTCTCCCCGGCGAAGGCCGGGGCCCAGATTCAGCCTGAGCGTCTGGGGATGACGCGCCTTTGATCGAGACAGGAAACGCCACCTCTCCGGGTTCGATCTGGGCCCCGGCATTCGCCGGGGAGAGCGGAGGAGAGATGGCGTTTGGAAGCCTCAGGCCTGGGCCACCGCCCGTTCCTTCATGTGCTTGACCATGCCGATCGCCGCCAGGGCGTAGTGCAAGGCGGCCCAGCCGTAGAAGCACAGCGAGACGATAATGCCCTGCTGGCTGGAATGGGCCAGGACCAGCCGGCAGTGATCGGCCAGTTCGGTCGGCGAGCCCTTGGGCGCGACGCCGCCGGGGCAACTGGCGGCGAAATTGGCGGCGCCGTCCGGCAGGTGGAACGAGCCGATCAAGCTGGAGAGCAGTCCGCCGGCATTGGGGGTGTTGAAGTTGTACTGGGCCAGATGGTCGATCAGCCAGCCGGTGAACACCGGTCCGCCGCCCAGAGCGATCAGGTTCAGGAAGAAGAACAGGATGGCCGTCGCGGTCGCCCGGCGGCGCGGCTCGACCGAGTTCTGAACCACGCCGAAGGTCGGGGCCAGATAGGTATAATGGAAAATGCCCGGGATCAGCAGGATCAGGGCCGTGGTCTGCCAGGTCGTCTGCAGATAGGCCAGGATGTAGATCGGGGTGCAGATCGCCAGACCGATCGCCGGCGTCAGCGCGTACCATTTGGCGTTGCGCTTGCCGGCCCAGTCGCTGAGAAAGCCGCCGACCAGGGTGCCGATGCCGGCCGAGAAGCCGCCGATCAAGCCGGTGATCAAACCCACCTGGGCCAGGCCGAGCCCGAAATTCCGCACGAAATAGGACGGCACGAACGCGCCCGAGCCATAGGAGCCGAACGAGGCGATGGTCACGCCCAGCACCATGTGCAGGACCGGCCACTTACCAAACAGGATCTTGATGACCGCCCCGATTTCGCGAAATTCGGTGGCCAGGGAGAAGACCGGCTTCGGCGGTTCGACAACCAGATCCTCGGCCTCCAGCGGATACTCCTTGGCTTCCGAATGGCCGCGCGGCGGCTCCTTGACCACCAGCTTGACGATCAGGGCCAGGATGATGCCGGGCAGGCCGACGATCACGAAGGCCACGCGCCAGCTGAAGTGCTGGGCCAGCCAGCCGCCGGCCACCGCGCCGATCATGGTGCCCAGGGGAATGCCGAACGAATAGATCGACAGGGCCGTGGCGCGCTGCTTGGGGGCGTAATAGTCGCTGATCAGCGAGTGGCTGGGCGGCGAACAGCCGGCTTCGCCGATGCCGACCCCGAAGCGGTAGAGGGCCAGTTGGGCGAAGCTGGCGGCCGAGCCGCACAGGGCCGTGAAGCCCGACCAGATCACCAGCGAGACCGAGATGATCGTCACCCGGTTCCAGCGCTCGGCCATCCGGGCGATCGGGATGCCCAGCAGGGTGTAGAGCAGGGCGAAATAGAGGCCGCCCAGCAGGCCCAACTGGGTGTCGGTCAGTTTCAGGTCGACCTTGATGGCCTGACCGATGGTGGCGATGATCGTCCGGTCGATGAAGTTGAAGGTGTAGGTCGCCAGCAGCAGACCCAGGACGCCGGCCTTGTAGCCGTTGGAATAAAGCGGTTTCACACCGCCGGACGCCGTCGCGTCGACCATCCTGACTCTCCCTTCAAACAATTGTTCTAATTCTTGAGCCGACTGTAGACGTAAGGGAAGTCGGAAGGCCAGAGGGGAAATGGAGGGGGACGGGGAAGCCGTCGGCCGGCGAGGAACGCTTTGCGGCCTTCGAGGCGTGAGCGCCAAGGTCAGCTTTCCGGACGGGCGCCAATTTCCGGTCCCGACCCTGGGCGGACGTTAGATGCTCCCCCTCTGGGGGAGCTGTCGCGGAGCGACTGAGGGGGCAGCGCCGCCTCGGGTCGTACTTGGCGACGTCTGGATGAGCGCCGAGCCGACCCCCTCCGGCCCTCTGGGCCACCTCCCCCAGAGGG
>JAHINZ010000394.1 GCA_018895795.1 Alphaproteobacteria bacterium | reverse complement strand
TGGCGATCAACCGGCATTTCATCACCGCCTTCCTCGACGCCCAACTCAAGAACGACAAGGCCCACGGCGCCTATCTGACCGTACCGACGACGCGCGCCGCCGACGGGACGTGGCCACTGACACCCGGGGCTTCGGCGGCGGATCATTTCGCCGGTCCCGACGACGCCGCCACGGCGGGCTACTGGCCCGGCTTCCAACGTCGCTGGGCGCTGGGCCTGCGCTTGCGGCACGACGGGCCTGGCGCCACCGCGTCCAAGCCTGAATAGACCGCCCAAGACCCGATGACTGGCCGATAACAAGAACAACGGAAACGCCCACGCCATGCACCTGCAAACGACGCAAGCCTGGATCGCGGCGGGGCTCACCGCCCTGATCGGCCTGATCACCTATCTGAAATGCCGTGGCCAGGGGCGCGGCGCCGAGGGTGGCAACAAGGAGTTCTTTCTGGCCGGCGGCGGCCTGTCATGGATCTTCATCGCCGGCTCGATCACCATCACCAATCTCAGCACCGACCAACTGGTGGGGATGAATGGCAACCAGATGGCCCTGCTGGCCTGGTGGGAGCTGTCGGGCGTCGTCGGCCTCAGCATCCTGGCCTGGGTGTTTCTGCCCATTTACTACCGCCACAACTGCACGACAGTGACCGAGCTTCTGGAGAAGAAGTACAACAACGTTGGCATCCGCTCGACCATCGCCACCATCTTCTTGGTCGGCAACGTCGTCATCTACCAGCCGATCATGCTCTACACCGGTGCGCTGATGATGAAGTCGATGTTCGGGCTGGAGATCCCGATCATCGTGCTGGCCGCCGCCTTCGCTGTCGCCGGCTCGCTCTATGCTATTTTCGGCGGCCTGCGCGCCGTGGCGGTTACCGACACCTATAGCGGCATCCTGTTGCTGGCCATGTGCATGCTGATCGTTTTCCTGTCGCTCAAGGCTATCGGATTCGACTTCAGCGGCATTCCACCTGAGCGCCTGACCATGATCGGAGGCCCGGACTCGCCGATCCCCTGGCCCACCCTGTTTACGGGCATGATCTTCATTCAGATGTTTTACTGGTCGACCAATCAGACCATCACCCAGCGCGCCATGGCCGCGCCGAACCTCAAAGAAGCCCAGAAGGGCGTCTTCGCGGCGACCGTCATTCGCCTGCTGATCGTGCCGCCGATGGTCGTGATCCCCGGCATCGTCTCCTATAAGCTGTTTGGACACCTGGGCGACGCCGCCTATGGCAAGATCGTCTGGCACGTCTTACCTACCTGGATGTCGGGCATCTTCGCCGCCGCCATCGCCTCGGCGGTGCTGGCCCACTTCGCCAGCGTACTCAACTCCTCGGCGGCGCTGTATGTCTGCGACATCCACGAGAAATATATCCAACCCAAGCCCAATGTGCCGCGCCTGAGCATGCTGGTGAGTATCGGTTTCGTGGCCGTCTCGCTGCTGCTGGTGCCAATCTATGACGGCGCCGACAGCATCATCAACCTGGTGCAGAAGCTGAATGGCCTCACCAGCATGCCCGTGTTGTCGGTGTTCATCGTCGGGCTGATGTTCCGCAATGTCGACGCCCGCGCGGCGATCGCCGGCCTGGTGTTCGGCGTGGCCCTCTATGCGATCTTCAGCTTCGGCTGGGCGCCGCTGCACTACATCCACATGATGTTCATCACGCTGTGGACGACGGTGGCCTTCTCGCTGACGCTCAACCGCTGGGTCTTCGGCAGGAAGGCCGAGTTCATCTTTGCCCGCAAGATCGCCGCCGCCTGAAGCCTTGCCGACGGACGCGTGTTCAGTAAGCCCCTTCGGAAGATCTGAGACCCATGACCGCGGATATTCTTTATGACCTCGTGGTCGTCGGCGGCGGCGTCAACGGCTGCGGCGTGGCCCGCGACGCGGCCGGGCGCGGCGCGTCGGTGGTGCTATTCGAGCAAGGCGACCTGGCCGGCGCGACCTCGTCGGCCTCGACCAAGCTGATCCACGGCGGCCTGCGTTATCTGGAACAGTACGAGTTCCGGCTGGTCAGAGAGTCGCTGAGGGAGCGCGAGGTGCTATGGGCCATGGCCCCGCACCTGATCCAGCCGCTGCGCTTCGTCCTGCCGCATCACCAAGGCCTTCGGCCCCGCTGGATGCTGCGGTTGGGCCTTTTTCTCTACGACCACCTGGGCGGCCGTAAGCGGCTGCCCGCGACCCGCGGCCTGGACCTGCGACGCGATCCCGCGGGCGCGCCGCTGGACCCGCGCTTTACCTATGCTTTCGAATATTCAGATTGCTGGGTCGACGACGCACGGCTGGTGGTCCTCAACGCGCTGGACGCGGCCGAACGGGGCGCCACGATCCACACCCGCGCCCGGGTCACCGCGGTCGAGCGCCGCGCGGACCATTGGCGCGTCACGGCGACCACAGCGGCGGACAAGACGATCACCGTCCGCGCCCGTAGCCTCGTCAACGCGGCCGGGCCATGGGTCGAGCGACTGGTCGGCCTATCGGGCCTGACGGCGCCGGCCGGCGTGCGGCTGGTGCGGGGCAGCCACATCGTCACACCCAAGCTGTTCGACCACGACCGGGCCTACATCTTCCAGAACCGCGACGGCCGGATCATCTTCGCCATTCCCTATCAGGACGACTTCACCCTGATCGGCACCACCGACGCCGATCATCACGGCGACCCAAGGGACGTCGCGGCCACCGACGAAGAGGTCGCCTACCTGTGCGCGGCGGCCAGCGAATATTTCAAGGCGCCGGTCCAGACCGCCGATGTGGTCTGGCGCTACGCCGGCGTTCGCCCCCTGCTCGACGACGGCGCGTCCGACGCCCAGGAAGCCACCCGCGACTATGTGCTGAGCCTCGACGCCCCCAAGAACGCGGCGCCTGGCCTTAGCGTATTTGGCGGCAAGATCACCACCTATCGCCGACTGAGCGAGGCGGTGCTTCGTGAGCTCGCGCCGCACATGGGTGTTGACCTGGGGCCGGCCTGGACCCGCTCCGCGCCCCTGCCTGGCGGTGACCTAGCGGGTCAGGACCTGGACGCCTTCGTCGCCGCCCTCGCGGCGCCCTACCCCTTCCTCGCGCCTCGGACCCGGAAGCGGATGGCCAAGGCCTATGGCGCACGGATCACGAACCTCTTGGCCGAGGCCGCCAGCCTGGAGGATATGGGCCGGCATTTCGGGGCCGACCTCTATGAGCGCGAGGTGCGCTATCTGATCGCCGTCGAGTGGGCGCGCACGGCCCAGGATATCCTGTGGCGCCGGAGCAAGTTGGGCCTACGCCTCGACCCCGACCAGGCCGCGGCGCTCGATCTATTCATGCGGACCGCCAGCAACCTCTGATCATGACCAAGCCTTTTCTCGTCATCGACCAGGGCACCACGTCGTCGCGCGCCATCCTGTTCTCGCCCCAACTCGAGATCATCGCTACGGCGCAGCGCGAGTTTCCCCAGCACTTCCCCGCCTCGGGCTGGGTCGAGCATGATCCGGAGGATCTTTGGTCTTCAGTGCTGGAGGTGACGCACGAGGTCCTGGCGATGACCGGAACGGCGCCAGGCGCCGTCTCGGCCATCGGCTTGGCGAACCAGCGCGAGACCGTGGTGGTCTGGGACCGCGCGACGGGTCAGCCGATCCACAACGCCATCGTCTGGCAGGACCGCCGCACCGCCGACCTATGCGAGCGTCTGCGCGGCGAGGGCCACGAGCCGGAGATCGCCGAGCGATCGGGCCTTTTGATCGATCCCTATTTTTCGGCGACAAAGATCGCCTGGATCCTCGACAACGTTTCCGGCGCCCGCGCGCGCGCCGAGGCCGGCGAGCTGGCCTGCGGCACGATCGACAGCTTCCTGTTGTGGCGGCTGACGGGCGGGCTTGTGCACGCCACCGACGCCACCAACGCCTCGCGCACCCAACTGCTCAATATTCACACGGGCGCTTGGGACGAGACCTTGCTGGCGTTGTTCCGCGTTCCCGCGGCGCTGCTGCCGGAGGTGCGCGACAGCGCCGGCGACTTTGGCGAAACTGCGCCGGACCTGCTGGGCGCCGCCATTCCGGTTCGCGGCGTGGCCGGCGATCAGCAAGC
>JAHINZ010000393.1 GCA_018895795.1 Alphaproteobacteria bacterium | reverse complement strand
GCGCGGTTGGCCGGCAGATAATCGTACAGCGTCGTGGCGACGGCCACATAGATCGCCAGGAAGGCCAGGATGGCCAGGCCGCCGATCAGCTTGCGCAGGCGGGCCGGAATGAGGGGATCGCTCAAGCGGGTCTCCGAATGATGAGGCCGAGCACGGCCAGGAAAAGAACGGCGCCGACGCTGGCGACCAGCAGGTCGCCCCAGAGCCCGGTGAAGGGCAGCCCCAGGCGCTGGGCGATGAACACGCCGATGAACGAGCCGATTACGCCGATCAGCAGCTTGGCGAACAGGGAATGGCGACGCCCCAGAATCAGGTCGGCGATCCAGCCGGCGAAAATGCCGATCACCGCGGTGGCGAACACTCCAGCTCCGCTCATCAAGTCCTCCACGCCGGACGCGCGGTCCGACAACTGACTTTCGCATGAAGCCGCGCGCGCGTCATGATCCATCCATATCAGACATGGACGCGACCGTGGCGCGGGAGTAGGGGTTGGCTCGCCCCATTTCGGCCCCTGAACAAGCGCTTTTTCCGTCCTCATGACGTCTTTCCTGCGTTCCGATCGCTCCCGTCCCGTCGCCATCTGGCTGTTTGTCGTGGCGGCTCTCGTCTTCGCGATGGTCGTGGTCGGCGGCGCCACGCGCCTGACCGACTCGGGCCTGTCGATCACCCAATGGAAACCGATTCTCGGGGCCTTGCCGCCGATGTCGGAGGCCGCCTGGCAGGCCAATTTCGAGCTCTACAAACAGATCCCACAGTACAAGCTGGTCAATGCTGGCATGACGCTGGAGGCCTTCAAGGGCATCTTCTGGTGGGAATGGGCGCACCGGCTGTTGGGCCGTCTGGTCGGGGCGGCGTTCGCCTTGCCCTTCGTCTTCTTCCTCGTTCGGCGGATGATCCCCCGGCGCCTGATCTGGCGCTGCGCTGTGATGCTGGCCCTGGGCGGCCTTCAGGGGCTGGTGGGCTGGTGGATGGTGTCCAGCGGGCTCTCCGAACGCGTGTCGGTCGCGCCCGAACGGCTGATGGTTCACCTCGGCCTGGCCCTGACCCTGTTCGTGGTGCTGATCTGGACGGCGCTGGACGCCTGGGCCGGTTCGCCGCGCATCGAGGAGCGCTCGCCGTGGCGGGGCTGGGCCCTGGCCTTTCTGGGCGCGGTGTTTTTCCAGAGCCTGCTGGGCGCCCTGGTCGCCGGCAATGACGCGGGGCTGATCTATAACGACTGGCCCCTGATGAACGGGGCGTTCCTGCCCGATCCCTACCTCGGCAAGGGCCTCTGGGGCACGCTGGCCCACAGCCAGGGCGCCGTGCAACTGCACCATCGACTGATGGCCTATGCGTTGTTCGCGGCGGGACTCGCGGTGGGCGTTCTGAGCCAGCGCGCGCGCCGCCTGCCGGCTCTGGCCAAGGCCGCGGGCCTCGCTGTCGCCGTGGTGGTGACGCTGCAGGCTAGCCTCGGCGTTTGGACGCTGATGGCCCATGTGCCGGTGTCGCTGGGCGTTTTGCATCAGGCGGGAGCGGCCGTCCTGCTGGCGGTGGCGACCAGCTTCGCGTGGCGGGTCCGGCGGCCCTGAGCCCAGGTTCGGTGGGTGATCCGTGATGAGGTATCGTGATACCGCATCACGCAATCCCTTATCCTATAAGGGTTTCCGGATATTTTGCGTCGCGCATTGTTGACAGGGGGCAAACCCTCCTGTACCTGCCGCCCCTCACGCGAACGGATCCTGTTTCTTGGCTGCCGACGCACAAGGAATACGGATCAATCCCATGCAAAAGACCACGGCTTCCCTGAAGCCCGCCGAGGTCGAGAAGAAGTGGATCGTGGTCGACGCCCAGGACGCCGTTGTCGGTCGTCTGGCGACGTTCATCGCCATGCGTCTTCGCGGCAAGCATCGTCCCGACTACACCCCGAACGTTGACTGCGGCGACTTCGTCGTCGTGATCAACGCCGACAAGGTGAAGTTCACCGGCAAGAAGATGGACGACAAGATCTACTATCGTCACACCGGTCACCCGGGCGGCGTCAAGTCGACCACCCCGCGCAAGCTGCTGGAAGGCCGCTTCCCGGAACGCGTCCTCGAAAAGGCCGTTGAGCGCATGCTGCCCAAGGAAAGCCCCCTGGCCCGCAAGCAACTGACGCACCTGCTCATCTACAACAACGGTGAGCACCCGCACCAAGCGCAGAGCCCGGAAGCGATCGATTTCGCTGCGCGCAACGCCAAAAACACCCGGAGCGCCTAAGTCATGTCCGAAGCTCAAGGCTTTGACGCGCTGGCCAGCCTGTCCAGCAACCCCGAAGCGGCCGCTCCGGCCGTCCAGAAGATCGACGCCCAAGGCCGCGCCTACGCGACCGGCAAGCGCAAGAACGCGATCGCTCGCGTTTGGATCAAGCCCGGCAAGGGCACCATCACCATCAACGGCCGCGACCAGGAAGTTTACTTCGCTCGTCCGGTTCTGCGCATGATGATCGCTCAGCCTCTGCAGGTCACCGACCGCGAAGGCCAGTTCGACATCGTCGTCACCGTTGAAGGTTCGGGCCTCTCGGGCCAGGCCGGCGCCGTGCGCCACGGCCTGTCCAAGGCTCTGACCTATTATGAACCCGCGCTGCGTCCCGTCCTGAAGCCGCACGGCTTCCTGACGCGCGACAGCCGCGTGGTCGAGCGTAAGAAGTACGGCAAGGCCAAGGCCCGTCGTAGCTTCCAGTTCTCGAAGCGCTAAACGCGGTTTCACGCGTTTGGAACAGGGCGCTTCGGGAAACCGAAGCGCCCTTTTTCTTGTCTTAGTGTTCGGATGGATCGGAAGTCAGCATGACGCCCAAGGTCTTCATCGATGGCGAAGCCGGCACTACGGGCCTGCAGATCCGCGAGCGCCTGGTCGGTCGCACCGATCTACAACTGATCTCGATCGATCCCGACCAGCGCAAGGACCCGGCGGCCCGCGCCGCCTTTCTCAATGAGGCCGACGCGGTCATCCTGTGCCTGCCGGATGACGCCGCCCGGGAGGCCGTCGGTCTGGTCGAAAATCCGGCCGTCAAGATCATCGACGCCTCGACCGCCTATCGCACGGCGGCCGACTGGACCTACGGCTTCGCGGAGCTGGACCGGGCCCAGCGCGGCAAGATCGCCGCCGCCACGCGGATCTCCAATCCGGGCTGCTACGCCACCGGGGCCATCGCCCTGACCCGGCCGCTGGTCTCGGCCGGTATCCTGCCGGCGGACCTGCCGATCTCGTTCAACGCGGTGTCTGGCTACACCGGCGGCGGAAAGGCGATGATCGCCGAGTTCGAGGACGAGACCTCGTCGACCTACACCAAGGTCCCTTACCGGATCTATGGACTGGGTCTGTCGCACAAGCATGTTCCCGAAATTCAGAAACATGGCGGCCTGCTGACCCGGCCGATCTTCGCGCCCGCCGTGGGGCGTTACGCCCAGGGCATGCTGGTGGAACTTCCGCTGCACATGAGCACGCTCGAGGACGGCCGCTGTTTGCACGACATTCACGCCGCCCTGGCCACCCACTACAGGGGCGAGCACTTCGTCGAGGTCGCCTCGCTCGACGAGGCCAAGGCGATGACCACCCTGGATCCCGAGGGACTGAACGGCACAAACCGTCTGAAGCTGTTCGTGTTCGGGTCCGACACCAGCGGCCAGGCGCGCCTGGTGGCTCTGCTCGACAATCTGGGCAAGGGCGCGGCCGGCGCGGCCGTGCAGAATCTCAACCTGGCCCTGGGCCTGGGAGAGCGTACGGGGCTGTAGAGACCGTCGCTCGGTCGAGTTTCTGCCGTCGTCTGTCTCACACCCGCCAGCGGTAGTGGGCCACGGCGGTGTGGAGCTTGAACATCCACAGGGGCTCTTCCTTGGTCCCAAAGCCGATGTTGTGCACGATCCTGACGCCGTCGGGCCCTTGGGCGACCACGCCCAGATGCGGCCGGTTGGCCCAGACGCGCCAAGTCAGGATGTCGCCGGGCAGCGGTGCGTCGAAATCATCGCCGGCCCCGCGCTTCGAGGCCCGTCGCAGCAGCGCGCCCTGGCGGGTGAGGTAGGCCTCCAGATTCAGGACGCGCCGATGGTCGATATTGGCGTCGGGCGCCTTCAGGCCCCAGGTGGCCCGTGAGGGGTAGGCGTCGAAGGCGCGTAGCATGTCCTCGTGCACACGCTGTTGCAGGTCGACGGCCCAGGCGTCGCGGGCGGCGCGCACCAGAACGTCGGCGCAGACGCCCGTGGTGCGCAATACGTCGCCGCCGGGATAGGAAATGGGGCGATAGTTGGCGTCATAGGCCTTGGTCACGCCGATCTGCTGACGCGCCGCTTCGGCAAGGCCGCGGCCGTCGCGCAGGGGCGTCGCCCCGCCCAGCGCCGGCGCGGCGAGAATCATTCCAAGGGCTGAGCGGCGGCTGATCGCGGAGATAGCGGGAAGCTCCGCCGCAATCTCGGCGAGTTTTGGGCAAACGGCGTTCATCCAATACCTGATCGTTGATCAGGCGTCAGATCTTACCCGCACATAGCTGCCGGGCGCATCCTCGATCGGCTTGAGGACCCCCTTGGCGGGATCGCGGGCGGCGACCAGAGGTCCCGATCTGTCCCTTAGCCAGGCCGCCCAGTGCGGCCACCATGACCCCGGATGGTCCTGGGCGCCGGCGATCCAGGCCTCGACCGAGTCGGGCAGGCCGTCATTGGTCCAGTACTGGTACTTCTTGGCGTCGGGATGGTTGATCACCCCGGCGATATGGCCGGACCCGGCCATGGTGAACGTCACGGGGCCGCCAAAGGCGCGCGCGCCGCGATAGACGCTGCGATAGGGCGCGATATGGTCGTCCTTGGACGATTGGACATAGATCGGCGTCTTGACCTTGGCGAGGTCCAGCGTCACGCCGCCCAGGGTCAGCAGGCCCCGCGTCAGGGCGTTGTCCTTGTAGAAGTTGCGCAGGTAAAACATGTGCAGCGACTTGGGCATGCGGGTCTGGTCGGCGTTCCAGAACAGCAGATCGAACGGCCGGGGTTCCTTGCCCATCAGATAGTTGCTGACGAAGAACGACCAGATCAGGTCATTGCCGCGCAGGCTGTTGAACGTGTCGGCCATGGACTGGCTGGGCAGGAAGCCGCCCGTGGCGTCCATCTGCTGCTCGATCGACTGCAGCCATTCCTCGTTGGTGAACAGCAGCAGGTCGCCGGCTTCGGAAAAGTCCTGCTGGGCGGCGAAGAAGGTGGCGGAATTGATCCGCTTGTCGCCCTTGGCCGCCATGTGGGCGAGGGCGCAGGACAGCAGGGTGCCGCCGATGCAGTAGCCGACGGTATTGACCTTATCGACGCCGGCCTGGGTCATGACCTGCTGGGTGGCGTCGTAGATTCCTTCGAACAGGTAGTCCTCGAAGGTCTTGGCCGCCAGCTTGGCGTCCGGATTGACCCATGAGGCGACGAAGACGGTGAAACCCTGGCTGGTCAGCCAGCGGATCATCGAATTCTCGGGCCGCAGGTCCATGATGTAGAACTTGTTGATCCAGGGCGGAAAGATCAGCAGCGGGATTTCGTGGACCTGATCCGTGGACGGATCGAACTGCAGCAGTTGCAGGATATCGTTCTGATAGACGACCTTGCCCGGCGCGGTCGCCACGTTTTCGCCGACCTTGAACTTCTCCAGATCGGTCTGGCTGATGGCCAGTTGGCCGCCGCCGCGATCAAGGTCCGCCGCGAAGTTTTCCATGCCGCGCACCAGGCTTTCGCCTTGGGTCTGCACGACCTCGCGCAGGGCGGCCGGATTGGAGATCAGGAAGTTGGACGGCGAGAAGGCGTCGGTCAGCATCTTGGTGAAGAACTCAACCCGGCGTTTGGACGCCGGGTCCACCCCTTCGACGTCCGAAACCAGCCCGTTCAGCCAGTTGGAGGTCAGCAGATAGGACTGTTTCATCATGTCGAACATGGGATTGGCGACCCAGTCGGGGTCGTTGAACCGTTTGTCGCCGTTGGCCGGCGTGACCACAGGCTTGGTCTCCTCGCCGGCGGCGCGGCGCGCGGCCGACTGCCACAGCTCCATATAGCGGCCGAAGAGATCGGCTTGGGCGCGCAACATGCGGTCTGGCTGGGCGGCCAGGCGCGACATCACTTCATTCATGGCGGGCGCCACGTGGAAGGGGTCGGCGTTCAGCGCGGCGGGACGATCGGCCTGGCGCAGGGCGGCCTCGGCGATCGCGCCCTGGGCGGTGACGGCGGCGCGCGCGAGGTTGGCCGACAGCGTCTCCAGCATCTGGCGCTGGTCGGGCGACATCATCGTATCGAGACCGCGCGGAGCCGTCGCGGTCGCGGCGGGTTGGGCGCTGGCGGTCGATTCGGGGCGGGTCCTGGTTGCGTCCTTGGGCGGCGGCGGGGCGGCCTTGACCTTGGCGGCCTTCGGTTTGGCGGCGATCTTTGGGGGCGTCGCAGCCGATTTCGCTTCGGAAGCGGCGGCCTTGCGCGGCTTTGGGGGTGATTTCGCCTTGGCCATCGAGCTTCTTCCCGCTTCTTTTCTCGCCGTCTCGCCAGCTACCTGACGCGCGCGGCCTTTGTTCG
>JAHINZ010000392.1 GCA_018895795.1 Alphaproteobacteria bacterium | reverse complement strand
TTGCGACTACGCCTATCCCGGCCAGATCAGCGACACCTTGGCGCGCCTCTATGACGGCGACGTCCTGACCCTGACCTCGACCCAGGGCGGGGCCTGCGTCGACTCGCTGAACATCACCCAGTCGGTGACCATCGTCGTTCGCAACTATACGCCGGCCCTCAACCGGCCGATCCTGGTGGCGCCGGCCGGCCAGCCCTGTATCCGCATCGCCCCCGGCGTCCGGTACGTCGTGCTGGAGGGACTGGGTATCGAGGCCCAGCGCGCCGGTCAGGCGTCGTGCATCACCGGTCGCGCGACCGAGCTGGCCCTGAAGGGCGTCACCGTGCGCTATGACGGCGAAGGCTCGGCGATGGATGTTCAGGAAAGCCATGTCGAGCTGCAGGACGCGGTCTTCATCGGCCGCACCCGCCAGCCGGTGCTGAAGGCCACGGGCGAGATCATGGCCGCCAATGTCGAGGTGGCCGCCACCGCGATCGGCGCGGCGTTCGAGACCTCGGGCGACAGCCGCATGAAGGACGTCCGCATCGTCCGCCTGGGCGACTGGACCGGGTCGTCGCGCACCCGCAACTCGGCCGGCTTCGTGATCGCGGGCATGAACCGTCAGCAACTGGTGCAGATCGACGGCCTGTATGTCGACGGCTTCTCGCGCGGCGTCTATGTCGGCGGCGGCGATGAGACCGTTCTGCAACGGCCCGTGGTGCGCGACAGCGACTGGGCGGTGGTGCTGGAAAACGCCAATCTGCAGATCCGCGACGGCGATCTGGAAGCCAATGACGTGGGCATCTACGCCGCTTCGGGCGTGGTGTTCGCCTCCAACAACCGCATCCACCGCGTGATGCGCTCGGGCATCTATGCCGACGCCGGCGGCCAGGTGCGTTCGGTCGACAACCGCGTCTTCGCCCGCCCCGGCGGCTGTGAGGCCCTGGTCAAGGGCCACTTCAACGGCGAACTGACCTGCCGTCCCTGGTTCGAGGCGCCGGAGGTGTTCCGCACGCCCCGCGATCAGGCGCGGCTCGACTTCGCCTCGTACTGGCCCGCGCCGAGCGTCCTGCCGGCCGGCGTGTCCTCGGCCCCGCCGCAGTTGCCGGGCGCGGCGCCGATGGGCGGACCTCAAGCAGAGGGAGCTCACCCATGAGCAAGTTCGTCCATGGCCTTGCCGTCGCCCTGACGATCGCCACATCGCTCGCGGCCGTTCAGGCGCAAGCCCAGCCGCAGGCCGGTCGCGGCCATGGCGGCGGTCGCGGCGGCGCGTGCGGCGAGCCTCTGACCGGTGAAGCGCCCGACATCATGACCTATGACAGCGCCACCGGCACTCAGGTGTTCGTCGGCGGCGGTCGCGGCGGCGACACCGAGGTCTCGGCCTATAACGCCCAGACCAAGTCGGCGGCGGCCCTGAGCGGCGATCTCAGCCGACCCGGCCTGGTGTCGTCCTGCGCGGTCGACGGCTTCACGCGAGAGTCTTACAGCGCGACCTCGAACGGGCCCGGACAACTGAGCGTCAGCGGTCGCGACGAGCGGGGCGAACGCTGGGCCTTCACCCGCGCCGATGGCCGCGTCGAGGTCTGGGACCCGCGCGGCGATAATCGTTGCTTCAAGTCGGGCCTGGGCATCTTCACGCCCAATGGCGGCCTGGGTCTCGCGGTCGCGGCGGCGCCCGGCGCGGCGGGCGTAGGGATCGCGGTGGGCGATCGCTTCGGCGGCGTCGGCGTGGGCGCCAACCGCAATTTCGCCGGCGTGGGCCTGATGGGATGCTGAGGACCGGCCTGCTGCTGGCTGTAACCGCGGCCGCGCTGTGCGCCTGCGCCTCGCCCCACCACCGGCGCGATGGCCCGCCCGGAACCTATGCGCCGTCGCCGGCCCGGGTCACGCCGCCGCCGATCGAGGTGATCCGGCCGCGGGTCTAGGACCTTTCCTCGAGATCCATAGCCAGGGCGGCTCCGGCTGAGCCGCCCCCGTCAGACGGTTTGATGGGCGAGGTTGCGATGACCGACGATCCGTCGTCATCGCCGCGAC
This sequence comes from Alphaproteobacteria bacterium, assembly GCA_018895795.1. Classification (GTDB taxonomy): domain Bacteria; phylum Pseudomonadota; class Alphaproteobacteria; order Caulobacterales; family Caulobacteraceae; genus Caulobacter. The sequence continues at coordinate 760 of JAHINZ010000392.1, read as the reverse complement.
GCTTTCGCCTCAGGGCGACCCGCTTGACCAAGGCGACCCGCTTGACGATGGCGGCCTTGGACGGGAGCGGCTGTCCTTGTGATCGTCGCATGCACTCTCCTTTGAATCTGATCGTCCTAAACTAACATGGAATCGCGGGTGCTCAGGGCGCCAGCGTCGCCTTGAAGGTCGGGGCCTTGCGCTTCATCGTCGCCTGCTCATAGGCGTAGCCCAGGTTCAGCAACAGCTTCTCGCTCCAGGCCGGACCGATGAACGACAGCCCCACCGGCAAGCCCGATATGTCGCCCATGGGCACGGTCAGGTGCGGATAGCCGGCCACGGCGGGCAGGGTGGTGGCTGAGCCGCCATAGTTGTCGCCGTTCAGCGGATCGATGGTCCAGGCCGGGCCGGTGGTCGGGGCGATGATGGCCACGGCGCCGGTGTCCTTCAGGATCTTGTCGATGCCCTCGGGACCGGCCAGACGCTTTGAATCCGCCAGCGCCTTGATGTAGTCGGGGTCGTCATAGCCCTTGGTCTGTTCGGCCTTCTCGAAGCTCTCCTGGCCGAACCACTCGAACTCCTTGGGGGTCGCCTTGTTGAAGGTGATCAGGTCGGCCAGGGAGCGGCTGGGGACTGTCTTGGGGTCGGTCGAGGCCAGGTAGGCGGCCATGTCGACCTTCAGCTCGGTGTAGAGCACCACGCCCTCGGCCTGGCCGATCGGGCCTTCGTCGAACGTTTTGACCTCGACCAGGGAGGCGCCCTGGGCCTGCAGGTCCTTCAG
>JAHINZ010000391.1 GCA_018895795.1 Alphaproteobacteria bacterium | reverse complement strand
CCGGCGCGGGCGATGCAGACGCCTTCGTAGGCCTGAACGCGCTCGCGCTCGCCTTCCTTGATCTTCACGTTGACGCGCAGGGTGTCGCCGGGACGGAATTCCGGGATCGCGCGGACGGCCAGCAGGCGAGCGGACTCTTCCTGCTCGAGTTGCTTGATGATGTTGATCGCCATGATCATTTCTCCTTGGGCTTACCCGTTTTCGGGCCGCCTTTTGCCTGTTGATTGGCGAGATGCGCTTCCCAGAGATCGGGCCGCCGCTCGCGGGTCGTTTCTTCACGCATACGCTTGCGCCATTGGTCGATCCGCTTGTGATCGCCCGACAGCAGCACCTCGGGGATGTCCAGTCCTTCGAACGTCCGCGGTCGCGTGTACTGCGGATGCTCGAGGAGACCGTCCTCGAAGCTTTCTTCCAGCGTGCTCTCGATGTTCCCCAGCACACCCGGGGCCAGTCGAACGCACGCCTCGATCACGACCATCGCCGCCGCCTCGCCACCGGCGAGCACCGCGTCTCCGACCGAGACCTCCTCGAACCCGCGGGCGTCGAGCACCCGCTGATCCACCCCCTCGAAGCGGCCGCACAGCACCACGATGCCGGGGGCCTTGGACCACTCTCGAACGCGCGCCTGGGTCAGGGGGCTGCCCCGGGCGCTCATGTACAAAAGCGGCCGACCATCGAGCTCCACGCTGTCGAGCGCAGAGGCGATGACGTCCGCTTTGAGCACGGCTCCCGCGCCGCCACCCGCGGGGGTGTCGTCGAGGAAGCCGCGCTTATCCTTGGAAAAGGCCCGAATGTCCAGTGTTTCCAAACGCCACAGGTCTTGCTCGGTCCAGGCGGTCCCGATCATTGAGACGCCCAGGGGGCCGGGGAAGGCCTCGGGGAACATGGTCAGGACGGTGGCGGTGAACGGCATGGGCGCTGTTTAGCCTCAGCAAGCGAGATTGTCGAAGCCGCTCAAGACGGTTTTAGCGCCGCCGTTGGCGGCTTGTTCACCCTCCTGAGCGAAGGTTAGGGCCAAAGACCCGCCCGGACCCGGACATGATCGCTGTACGCCGCCTTCTTCGACGCCCGTTCGCCCGTCTGGTCGCCGCGACCCGACGCCTGCGCGGCGACGACCGCGGCGCGGTGGCGGTGCAGTTCGCCTTCCTGGCCCTGCCGATCGCCGTTCTCGCCTTCGGCCTGCTCGACATGAACCGGATCAGCGTCCAGCGTCACCAGCTGCAGGACGCCCTGGACGCCGCCACCCTGATCGCCGCCCGCTCCACCGCCACCACGGACGCGGCGCTCGACACCACGGGCGACGCCGCCTTCCTGGCCGAGATCTCGGGTCTCAACATGGGCCTGACCGCCGCCGACGCCACGTTCAAGGCCGGGACCGACAACCACGTCCTCGGCGCCGCCACCGCCACGGTGAAGCCGATCATCGCCAATCTGTGGACCAGCAAGGATGTCACGGTCACGGCGACGTCGGACGTCGTCCGTTCCTCGAAGAACCTGGAAGTGGCGGTGGTGCTCGACATCACCGGGTCGATGTCGGGCACGCGGATCAGCGACCTGAAGACCGGCGCGTCCGACCTGGTCGACATCATCGTCAAGGACATCCAGACGCCCTACTATTCCAAGGTCGCCATCGTTCCCTATTCGAACGCCGTCAATGTCGACACCTATGCCGACGCCGTGCGCGGCGCAGTGCCGGTGCGCAACATCTCGGGCGCGGCCTGGGCCAGCGCCACCAAGACGATCACCGGGATCAGCAAGGCCAATAACGCGGTCGTGACCTCGAACGGACACGGCTTCGCGGTCGGGAACTATGTTTACATCAGCGGCATCAGCGGCAATGCCACCACCGGCATGGCCGCTCTAAACGGCAATATCTATTCGATCAGCGCCAAGACGACCAATACGTTCACGCTGAGCGGCGCCAACACTTCATTGAAATCAAGCTATGGGTCTGGCGGCACGGCGACCAAGTGCGCGACCAGCGCCTGCTCGTTGGTGATCACCACGAGCACGGCGCACGGCTTCATCACCGGCGACGACATCAGCTTCGCCGGGATGTCAGGCCTGACATCCCTGAACGGGACCACCCAGACGATCACGTCCCTGACCACCACCACCTTCGACACCGGGCTCTACGGCCCCGGCACGGCGACCTACACGTCAGGCGGCACGGCCACCTGCGACACCAGCACCGTCGAGGGCTGCGCCAACTTCGTGTTCACCAGCGCCGCCGGCTCCGGCCAGACCCAGAGTCTGAGCACCTGCGTCAGCGAACGCACGGGGAGCGACGCCTATACCGACGCCGCGCCCAGCACGGCGCTGGTCGGCCGCGCCTATCCCGCCGCCTCGGGCAATAACCCCTGCCCGACCGCGACGATCATGCCGTTGTCGTCCGACCGTACGGCGCTGAAGGCCAAGATCAGCTCGCTGGCCGCCGCGGGCTCCACGGCCGGCCAGATCGGCCTAGCCTGGGGCTGGTACATGATCGCGCCCAATTTCAGCTATCTGTGGCCCAACGCCGTGCAGAAGCCCGCCGCCTACAAGACCAAGGACCTGGTCAAGGTCGTGGTGCTGATGACCGACGGCGCCTTCAACACCCCCTACTGCAGCGGCGTGATCGCCAAAGACGCCGGCTCGGGCAGCGGCAACTCCAGCGACCACATCAATTGCAACGCCACCAATGGCGACCCCTTCACCCAGGCCAAGAAGGTCTGCGACGCGATCAAGGCCTCGGCCAACGGCATCACGCTCTATACGGTGGGCTTCGACGTCGGCACCGACGCGACGGCCGTGAGCATGCTGAAATACTGCGCCACCGACGCCGACCACGTCTATTTCCCGGCCAACGGCTCGGAACTGAAGACCGCCTTCAAGTCGATCGCCCAGGACATCTCGTCCCTGCGCATCGCCAAATAGAAAAAGCCCCACCGGTGCGCTCGGTGGGGCTTTTGATCTTTCAGTGGGGATGCGGCTTTCGGTCGATGACCCGAACCCCGAGAGCGCCTAGGCCAGCTTGATCTCGCGCAGGCGCTGCTGAAGAAACTCGTCGGCGGTGATCGACTCCGGATAGCGGTCCGGATTTTCGGGCGTGATGCAGCCCGGCAGGGTCTTGATCTCGTAGTCCGACGCGAAGTGCAGGAAGAACGGCGTCGAATAGCGCGGGATGTGGCGGCGCTCGGCCGGCGGGTTCTGGACGCGGTGGATCGTCGAGGGCAGGACGTGGTTGGTCAGGCGCTCCAGCATGTCGCCGATATTGATCACGATGCAGCCCGGCGGCGGATTGATCGGCAACCAGTCGCCGTTCCGGTCCAGAAGCTCCAGCCCGCCCTCTTCGGCGCCCATCAGCAGGGTGATGGTGTTGATGTCGCCGTGGGCGCCGGCCCGCACGCCGGTGGCGTCGATCGGGATCGGCGGATAGTGCAGCAGGCGCAGGACGCTGTTGCCGTTCTCGATCGTCGGGGCGAAGAAATGGCGGTCCAGCTTCAGATAGGTGGCGATCGCCTCCAGCACCTTGCCGCCCATGCTGTCGAGCGCGTTGTAGAACCAGCTGACGTCGTGCTTGAAGGCCGGGATCTCGGCGGGCCAGACATTGTCGGCCATGGTGGCGCGGAAGCGGTGGCCGGGCGGCAGATCGCGGCCCATGTGCCAGAATTCCTTCAGGTCGTGATGGGTCGCGCCCTTGGCGGTTTCGACGCCGAACGGGATGTAGCCGCGCGCGCCGCCCTTGACCCCGGCATAGTGCGTCTTGATGTCGACCGGCAGGGCGAAGAAGGCCTTGGCGTCGGAAATCGCCGCGTCGATGCGGTCCTGGTCCAGGTCGTATTCCGACAACACGGCGAAGCCGTAGCGCTCGAACGAGGCGCCCAGAGCTTGGGCGAAGCCCGCGAAATCCTTGTTATAGAGCGTGAAAGAGACCGGTTCGATCGCGGAGGTGGACACAGGGACGAAGCCTTCAAGAGTCAGTCGGGAAACTAGTAAGTCTGATCTTACTACACTGGGAAAGACGCCGAGCGAAGGGCTGTTCATCGCGGGCTCATGCGCGTTGATGGAACTTGACCGTGGGACAGGCGTTTGCCCTGTCTATGATCAAGCGTGGCGACACGCCCCCGAAACACGGAAGCCCATTATCATGACGAACAAGACCGCCGCCCCGACCTCAAAGATGCGGGCTCCGCTCGCGATCGCCGCCCTGCTGATGGGCGCCGCCGCCCTGACCGCCTGCACCACCACCGATCCCTATACCGGCATGCCCGTCCGCAACAATACCGGCACGGGCGTCCTGAGCGGCGCCGGCGTCGGCGCGGTGTTGGGCTATCTGACCAACACCAATTCCGGCGAACAGGGCCGCAAGAACGCGCTTATCGGCGCCGGCATCGGCGCCTTGGCCGGCGGCGCGGTCGGCAACTATATGGACCGTCAGCAGGCTGACTTCCGTCGTAGCCTCGAGGGTTCGGGCGTGCTGATCCGCCGCAACGGCGACCAGATCGTGCTGGTGATGCCCAGCGACGTGACCTTCGCCGTCGACCAGTCCGACGTCCAGCCGCAGTTCACCCGCGTGCTCGACGACGTCGCCCGCACCCTGAACGCCTATCCCCAGACGACCATTGACGTCGTGGGCCACGCCGACTCCAGCGGTCCCGACGCCTATAACCAGAGCCTCTCGGAGCGTCGCGCCAGTTCGGTGGCCGGCTATCTGACCGGCCCCGGCCGCGTGCTGGGCGACCGCATCTTCGTGGCCGGTATGGGCGAGCGTCAACCGGTCGCCGACAACGGCACGGCCGAAGGCCGCAGCCAGAACCGTCGCGTGGAAATCATCCTGCGGCCGATCACCCAGTAGACTGAACAATGTGGGGGCGATGACTCGCCCCCACCGGACCGCTTCGCGGTCGTCCTCCCCCGGACGGGGCGGATGAATTCATCTTCTCCCTCCGGGGGAGGAGCGCCCCCCGGGTCGCGCGAAGCGCGCGCCCGAGGACAGGCTCCGGCGCGGAGGGGGCCTGTATTCGCCTACTCCGCCCCTTCGCGCTCCGCCCGCTCGCGCAGTTCCTGCTCCAGGCTGGCGGTGTCCCACGCCCCGCCGCCGTCGCCGGGGCGCATCCGCGCCAGGTCAGCGGCCAGCAGCTTTTCCATGGTCTTGGACGCGTCGCGCGAGGCCAGGATATAGGCCTCTTCCTGGCCCCACACCGGCCGCAGCTCCTCGAAGCTGCGGCGGTCGTGCCGACGGAAGAACGACGCCGCGCGGTGAGCGCGGTGAGCGCGAAAGCCCAGCTTCTGCAAGGCGGTGGCCCCCAGGGCCAGGGCCGACTCGAAGGTCTCGCGCTCCACAGCGTCGGCGCCATGGGCCAGCAGGTCATAGGCATGGCGGCGATCCCAGGCCCGGGCCAGGATCACCAGATCCGGAAAGGCCTCGCGGGCCGTCTCGACCAGTTCCACGGTCTTTTCCCGATCATCCAGGGCCACGATCAGCATCCGCGCCCGCGCGATGCCGGCGGCGCGCAGCAGGTCCATCCGCGTCGCGTCGCCATAGTGCACCCGGCGGCCGAAGCGGCGCAGCAGGTCGATCTGCTCGATATCGCTGTCCAGAACGGTCGACCGGAAGCCGTTGGCGGTCAGCAGGCGGCCGGTGATCTGACCAAACCGGCCAAAGCCGGCGATGATGATGTCGGGCTCGCTGTCGTCGAAAGCGCCGGTGTCGGGCGCGACGTCGGGAATGGCCGCGTCCACCGCCGCCGCGATCCGCTCATAAAGGATCATGGCCAGGGGCGTCAGCGCCATCGACACGGCGACGGCGGCGGTCAGCAGGGCCGCCAGGGTGGCGCCGATCACGCCGGCCCCGACCGTGAAGGTCAGCAGCACGAAGGCGAATTCTCCGCCCTGGGCCAGGGCCGTGGCCACGGCCGCTGCGCCGCGCAGCGGGGCGCCAAACAGCCGGGCCAGGCCCAGCATGACCAGGAATTTCAGGCTCATCAGCCCCAGAACCAGACCGATCAGGGTCAGGGGCTGGGTGGCGATCAGCGGCAGATCGACGCCGGCTCCGACGGTGATGAAGAACAGGCCCAACAACAGCCCCCGGAACGGCTCGATATCGGTTTCCAGCTCGCGGCGGAATTCGCTTTCGGCCAGCACGACGCCCGCCAGAAACGCGCCCAGGGCCGGCGACAGCCCCACCGTCTGCATCAGACTGGCCACGCCGACCACGATCAGCAGGGCGGCGGCGGTGAAGATCTCGCGCAGCCGCGACTCGGCGATAAAGCGAAACAGCGGTCGCACCAGATAACGTCCGCCGCCCACGACCGCGGCGACGGCCGCCAGCACGGACAGGCCCTGCGCCCAGATCGGCAGGTGAGCCACCAGACTCGCGCCATGCGCCTCGGCGCTGGCCGCCGTGGTGGGCGCGACCGTGGCCAGCAACGGCAGCAGGGCGAACATCGGAATGACAGCCAGATCCTGCAGCAACAGGATGCCGAACGCCGCGCGCCCCACGGGCCCCTGCCGCAGCCCTTTTTCGTCGAGGGTCTGCAACACGATCGCGGTCGACGACATGGCCAGCACCAGGCCCACGGCCAGGGCGGTCTGCCACGGCAGGCCCAGCAGCATCGAGACCCCGGCGATGGCCACCGAGGTGCCCGCCACCTGGGCCCCGCCGAACCCGAAGATCGCCTTGCGCATCTCCCACAGGGCCGAGGGCCGCACCTCCAACCCGATCAGGAACAACAGGATGACCACGCCGAACTCGGCGAACTTCATCACGTCGGCCTGGGCGCCGACCAGGGACAGGGCATAGGGCCCGATCAGCACGCCGGCGATCAGATAGCCCAGCACCGAGCCCAGGCCGAGCCGCTTGGCGATCGGCACCGAGATCACGGCCGCGCCCAGATAGACCAGGGTCTGGGTGAGGAAGGATTGCACCGGTCAGACCTCCTGTTGCGCGGGGAGCAACGAGGCGACCCTCGCCTTGTAGCGTTCAGCTTCGGCCTTCAGGGCGTCGTCGTCCTTGACCGCGGCGCCGTGGACGACGAAAGGCGTTTCCCAGGTCATGCCACAGAGATGCGCCGTCTGCTCCAGGGGGCGCAGGAAATCGTCCATCGAGAACCGGTTATAGCCCTGGGCGTGATAGGCCTTGGCGCTGGCGCCCGTGGTGCAGGCGACGAACAGGCGCTTGCCCTTTAGGGCGACGCCGTCATGGCCGTAGGCGAAGCCATGCAGCCAGACCAGGTCCAGCCACTCCTTCATCAGGGCCGGCGTTGAATACCAGTACAGCGGAAACTGCAGGGCGATGACGTCATGCGCCACCAGAGACGCCTGCTCGGCCTCGATATCCACCGCGAAGTCCGGATAGGTTTCATAGAGATCGCGGAAGGTGACGCAGGAAAGACCCTTCGCGGCCTTGGCCATGGCCCGATTGGCGCGCGAGCGTTCAAGCGCGGGATGCGCCAGCACCAGCAGCACCCCGGAGGTGGCGGGCGGCGGGCCGCCGGTGTTAGCCTCTGTCGTCACGCGTCGTCTCCGGGCGGCGAAAATTTATTCATCAAGGGTTGAATTTCTTGGGCGACCGGGCGAGAGCTTTCGCCAAACACCGGAACGCCAGAAACCGGACGCGGAGGACCCATGGTCGACAAGATAAGCAAGGACGCCGCCTCGGCCCTGTCAGGGCTGTTGTTCGACGGCATGACCATCATGGCCGGAGGCTTTGGCCTCTGCGGCATTCCGGAAAATCTGATCGCGGCGATCCGCGAGACGGGCGTCAAGGACCTCACGGTCGTCTCCAACAATTGCGGCGTCGATGGCTTCGGCCTGGGGATCCTGCTGGAGAACCGCCAGATCAAGAAGATGATCTCGTCCTATGTGGGGGAGAACAAGCTGTTCGAACAGCTGTACCTCAGCGGCGAGCTGGAATTGGAGTTTAATCCCCAGGGCACCCTGGCCGAACGGATCCGCGCCGGCGGCGCGGGCATTCCCGCCTTCTTCACCAAGACCGGGGTCGGCACCCTGGTGGCCGAGGGCAAGGAAGTTCGCGAGTTCGACGGCGAGCTCTATGTGATGGAGCGCGGCCTCACCGCCGACCTGTCGATCGTCAAGGCCTGGCAGGCCGACGCCGAGGGCAATCTGATCTATCGAAAGACCGCCCGCAACTTCAACCCGATGATGGCCACGGCCGGCAAGGCCTGCGTCGTCGAGGTCGAGGACATCGTCGTCGTCGGCGGGCTGGACAAGGACAAGATCCACACGCCCGGTATCTATGTCGACCGCGTGCTGAAGGGCGCCACGTTCGAAAAGCGCATCGAACGGGTGACCACGCGCCCCAGGGAACACAAGACCGAGGAAGCCGTCTGATGGCCTGGACCCGTGACGACATGGCGGCCCGCGCGGCCAAGGAACTGCGCGACGGCTTCTACGTGAACCTGGGCATCGGCATTCCGACCCTGGTCGCCAACTATATTCCCGAAGGCATGAGCGTCACGCTGCAGAGCGAGAACGGCATGTTGGGCATGGGCCCCTTCCCGTTCGAGGGTGACGAGGACGCCGACTTGATCAATGCCGGCAAGCAGACGATCACCGAGTTGGACTCCAGCTCGTATTTCTCGTCGGCCGACAGTTTCGCCATGATCCGCGGCGGCCATATCGCCCTGTCGATCCTGGGCGGCATGCAGGTCAGCCAGGCCGGCGATCTGGCCAACTGGATGGTGCCCGGCAAGATGGTCAAGGGCATGGGCGGGGCGATGGATCTGGTCGCCGGCGTCAAGCGTGTCGTGGTGGTCATGGACCATTGCGAGAAGTCCGGCGCGCCCAAGCTGCTGAAGGCCTGCTCGCTGCCGCTGACCGGCGCCCACGTGGTCGATCTGCTGATCACCGAGCTGGGTGTGTTCGAGATCAATCGCGGCAAGACCCCGGTCCGGCTCATTGAGCTGGCGCCCGGCGTCACGGTCGATGAGATCAAGGCCAAGACCGAGGCGGTCTTCGAGGCGGCGATCTCGTCTCGATAAGCGACCCGTCGGCCAGATCTCAGACGGCGCGCATCGCAAGGTGCGCGCCGTTTTCATATCCGTCGGCCCGCTGTGACGCGCACGAACAAAAACGGCCTCCCGAAGGAGGCCGTTTCAGATCTTGGGTGCGGGGACAGGATTTGAACCTGTGACCTTCAGGTTATGAGCCTGACGAGCTACCGGGCTGCTCCACCCCGCGGCAGAGTGAGGATTGTGAGGTAGGGTTGGACTTTGAAGCGACTTGATTGGCATCCTTTT
>JAHINZ010000390.1 GCA_018895795.1 Alphaproteobacteria bacterium | reverse complement strand
TCAGCCTGAGCGTTTGGGGATGACCCGCCTTGCGACCTTGCCGGAATACTCCCGGCTCTGGGTTCGATCTGGGCCCCGGCTTTCGCCGGGGAGAGCGGAATTTGGGGTCGATGGTTCTGTCGGAAATCATCATGCGCTAGCCGCGCCGCATCCACGCCGCGACAGCCCAGGCATGGGCGTCGTGGCGCAGGGCGACCACCGCGTCGCGCGGATCCAGCCAGACCAGCTCGTGGTCGTCCTCGACCTTGAGCGCCGGGTCCACGCCAAGCTCGCGCGCCCCATGCACGCCGCCGAAGTTGCGAACCGGCTGGCCGTCGGACTTCAGGAAGTACTGCGAGACCGCGACGATCAAACGATCGACCGCGATGACGAGGCCGGTCTCTTCGCCGAACTCGCGAACCACGGCCTCCGGCTCGGTTTCGACACCGTCGACGGCGCCGCCCGGCAGGTCGAAATAGGGCGGCTTTCCAGGCTTGCTGACCCGCACCAGGGCGATCTCGCCCTGGGCGTTCTCGACGACGCCGAAGGCGGCCGGGCGATCGAAATAGTCGAGCCCGGCGACCGGCTGGCCGAACGACAGCAAGGCGTCAGTCCTTGCCGTACAGATCGAGCCAGGGATCGGCCTTGCCGCTCTCGACCTCTTCCACGCTGATCTCGGGGCGATAGCCGATCGTGCCCTTGGCGCTGGCCGTCCAGGCGGCGACCACCAGGTCGCGCAGGGCCGCGGCGCCGGCCGCCAGTCGGGCCTGGGTGAAGGCCTTGCCGCGCGGATCGGCGTCCGTCAGGCCGCCGGTCTTCTCCAGCGCATACAGCGGCTCGGTCTGTTTCCAGGTGGTGGTCAGATAGCCGACGACCCGGGTTTCCACCGAACAGGCGCAGTCGGCATAGGCCGGCATCAGCGCCATGACCTGGGCCTCGTCGCCCACGGCCTTGGCCAGGGGGCCTTCGAAGTTGAAATGGGTCGAGCGCGACTGGGTGTAGCCATTGGGATTGGGGTAGTCGCCCCAGCCATTATAGTGGACCGACAGGTGCATCGGCTGGCTGCCGTCGCCGACATAGTGCGCCCAGACGCCCAGATCGCGGATCAGCAGGTCCTCGCGGCGCTTCAGATCGGCGGCGTAATAGGCCTTCTTGGTCGCGTCGGTCTCGCGCTTCTCGGCCGCCACCAGGATGCGCCAATAGGTGAAGTCCTTCACCAGCTGCTGATAGCCGTCAATGATTGCATAGGGCAGATAGCCGGCCTTCCAGCTGTCGGTTCCGGCGGCGCGCAGGGCGGTCTCGTAGTCGGCCCGGGTGGCCGGCATCGTCTCGACCGTGAACATCGGTCCGCCGAACATGCGGCCCTGGTCATCGATATCCAGGAAGTGAGCGGAGTCCCGATCGGTGTCGTGCAGCTTGCCCGAACCCTTGGAGCGATCCGGCTCGCGGGCGTATTCGCCGATCGCCGCCACGGCGGTCGGGGTGCGCAGGAAGGCCGGCACATCGGACGGCAGGCTCCGCGCGCCCAGCACCCCGACCAGACGGTGGCCCGAAGACCCCCAGGCCAGGGCCGAATTGGCCGGAGCGGCCAGCGCCGCGGCGATGGCGAGGACCTTGAGGCTGGACGACAGACGCGACATGAAAGCTCCGACGAACAAGAAAGAAGGGATGCTAGAGGCCGAGCGCCGTCTCGACCCGGCCGATCCAGGCCTGAACGGCCGGATACGCTGACAGGTCAAAACCGCCCTCGTGGGCGACCCGGGTGTAAGCCACCAGAGCGATGTCCGCCAGAGTGAGACGCGCGCCCACCAGATAGGGCGTGGTCGCCAGCTGGCTTTCCAGGCGGGCCAGGGCCGCCGCGCCGCGCTCGACCAGCTTGACGTCGAGCTCAGCCGCCGACCTGCCCAGATAGGCCATCTGGAAGCGGGCCACGGCGACATAGGGCTCGTGGCTGTACTGCTCCCAGAACAGCCATTCATACATCTTGGCCCGCTCGTAGGCGTCGGTCGGGACCAGCGCCGAGCCTTCGGCCAGATGCAGCATGATGGCGTTGGACTGGGCCAAGCTCCGGCCGTCGTCCAGAATCACCGCTGGAACCTGACCGGCCGGGTTGAGGGCCAGGAACTCCGGCGTCCGCGATTCCGATTTCAGGACGTCAACCTCGATCCAGTCGAACGGCAGACGCAGGTGCTGCGCGGTCCATTTCACCTTCAGACAATTGCCCGAAAGGGAGTCACCCAAAATCCGAAGGGTCATGCGTTCGCCTCCCAAGGGTTGTCACGCGGCCGTGATCGGACTATCCAGAACGCCACCGACAGATACGCCGATAAGAGGATTCCCTCGATGCGTCGCACGCTCGCCGGAATTTTGGCCGTCCTGGCCATGTCCACCGCTCTTCCCGCCTTCGCCGCCGACTCGGACTCCGCCTCGCGGTCCGACCCGCTGGGCGACCTGATCACCGGCGCGCTGACCGGCACCATTCCCGGCACGCTGGAATGGAAGATGAAGGCCACCCTGTACCACGCCGGGGCCAAGGGTATTCGTGGCCTGGACTCGCTGGGCTGCAAGGTGGTGGCGATGCGCACCGTCGCCGTCGACAAGACCGTGATCCCGCGTCGCACCGTGCTGTTCATCAAGGAAACGGTCGGCATGCCGATGCCGGACGGCTCGGTCCACGACGGCTACTGGTACGCCTCCGACATCGGCGGCGCGATCAAGGGCCTGAAGCTGGATCTGTTCAGCGGTTCGGGCCGCGCCTCGATGGCCCCGCTGATGGGCCTGAACCTGGCGGACCTGTCGGTCAGCAAGGTCGGCGAATTCCAAGGCTGCCCGCCGGAATAGGCGCGCCAAAAATACCTCCGGATGAGTTGCCTGAACCTTGGGTTTAGCTTAGGGCTGAAGGGTGGCGCTTGCGGTGGGTAGCGTATGAGTTGTGGCAGTGCGGTCGGAGACACGTTCGAGGCCCCCGTTCTGGCGGCGTCACCCGATCCGGCGATCAAGGCTGCCGCGCGCGGCGAGGGCGGGCGCTTTGAGGGACTGGACGCCCTGAGGGCCGTCGCCGCCACCTGTATCGTTCTCTACCACACCATATTGCTGAACGCGCTGGCCCTGCCCGCCTGGAGCACCGAGGTGATCTACCGCCTGGGCCTGGCGGTGCCGCTTTTCTACATGCTGTCGGCCTTCTCGCTCAGCATCGGCTATTATGGCAAGCTCCAGAACCGGGCGGCTCTGGTTCAATACGGGGTGCGCCGGTTCCTCCGCATCGCGCCGTTGTTCTACGGGCTGTTGCCGGTGTGGCTGACGGTGATGTGGGTCAAGTTCGACCAGGCGCCGCAGTTCCTGCCCATTATCGCCAATGTCACCTTCCTGTTCGGCTTCATGCCGGGCCTGCATGAAAGCATCGCCTGGGCCGGCTGGTCGATCGGCGTGGAGATGATCTTCTACGCCCTGCTGCCGCTGATCTTCCTGGTCGCGCGCGACTGGCGATCCAGCCTGGCCCTGTATGGCGCGTCGATCATCGCGGCGATCGCGTTCCAGAAGGCCATCGGCCACGCCACCTCCTACGCCTTTATGAACATCATCACCCAACTGCCGCACTTCATGACCGGGCTGGTGGCGTTCCACGTCTATCGCAGCGGTGTGCTCTCGAAGCTGAAGGACGCGCACTATGTGCTGCTGGCGATCGGCCTGGCCATCTGGCCGCTGATGGCGGTGCTGAAGCTGGGCCATCTCACCGTTTGGGGCGTCGACGTCGAGCAGTACGGCATCGGTCTGGCCTTTCCGTTCATCGTGCTCTCCCAGGTGCTGTCGCCGGACAAGGTGCTGGTCAACCGGTTCAGCGTGTTCCTGGGTCAGCGCAGCTTCGGGATCTATCTGCTGCATCCGCTGATGATCCTGCTGGCCATGCCGCTGGTCCAGGCCGCCAGCGCCGCCCATGGCTCCAAGATCGCCGCGCCGGAGGGTTTCCTGGTGGTGATGCTGCTGGTCACGGCGGCGGCCTCGATCTCCTACCGGCTGATCGAAGTCCCGTGCATGAACCTGGGCCGGACCCAGCGCCCCGATGGGTCGGCGACCCTGGCGCGCGCCAGCTTTTAAGCCGCCTGCAGCTGCGCCGCACCGTGCTGTTCATCAAGGAAACCATCAGCCTGCCGATGTCCGATGGCTCAACTCATGACGGCTATTGGTACGCGTCGGACATTGGCGGCGCGATCGAGGGCTGCCCGCCCGAATAGGGCGAGGCTGGCCTGCGAAGTTTGGCAAACGGCCAAGCCTCTAATAGAGATGCGGACGGGCTCTGGGTGTTTACAGGTCCGGGGGGGGGGGCGCGCATGGGTTTTTTCAGCAGGCTGGCATGGGTCGCGGTTCTGGGGGGGCTTTCGCTTCCCGCGCAGGCTGCGGATGATATGCAACGGCTCAAGACCCGGGCTGCAGGGGTCGAGATCACCCGCGACACCTGGGGCATCGCCCATGTTCACGGCAAGACCGACGCCGACGCCGTGTTCGCCATGAGCTATGCCCAGGCCGAAGACGACTTCAACCGCATCGAAACAAACTACATCACCGCGCTTGGCCGAACAGCGGAGGCCGAGGGCGAAAAGGCGATCTGGAGCGACCTGCGCCAGCGGCTGTTCATCGATCCCGTGGTGTTGAAAGCCGACTATGCGGCGAGCCCCGCCTGGCTGAAGGCCCTGATGAACGGCTGGGCCGACGGGCTGAATTTCTACCTCGCCACCCATCCCGAGGTAAAACCCCGGACCATCAGCCGATTTGAGCCCTGGATGGCCCTCAGCTTTTCGGAAGGCAGCATCGGCGGCGACATCGAACGGGTCTCGCTCAGCCAGCTGGAAGCCTTCTACGGCAAGCGCGAGGTCGCGCTGAACGTCGACGAAAAGGGCCTGACCTTTCGCGAACCCACCGGCTCGAACGGGATCGCCATCGCGCCGAGCAACACCTTGGCCGGGCATGCTCTGCTGCTGATCAATCCGCACACCTCGTTTTTCTTCCGCGCCGAACAGCAGGTGAGCAGTGATCAGGGCCTCAACGCCTATGGCGCGGCGACCTGGGGCCAGTTCTTCATCTACCAGGGCTTCAACGCCAAGGCTGGCTGGATGCATACCTCCAGCGGCGTCGACGTCGTCGACGAGTTTGCCGAAACCCTCGTCGAGAAGGACGGCAAGCGCTTCTACCAATATGGCAAGGCGCTAAGGCCGATCACCAGCGACGTCATCGTCGTGCCCTTCAAGGCCGCGGACGGCTCGATGTCCGAGAGGCGGTTCACGGTCTATCGCACCCACCATGGCCCGATTGTCCGCGAGGCCGGCGGCAAGTGGATCAGCGTCGCCCTGATGAACAAACCGCTCGCGGCGCTGCAACAGTCGTTCCTCCGCACCAAGGCCACCGATTTCGCGGCCTTCATGAAAGTCGCGAACCTGAAGGCCAACTCGTCGAACAATACCCTGTTCGCCGACTCCAAAGGGACGATCGCCTATCTGCATCCGCAGTTCATCCCCCGACGCGACGACCGCTTCGACTACACCCAGCCCGTCGACGGGGCTGATCCCGCCACGGACTGGAAGGGCCTGCACGCGCTGGACGAGGCGCCGCACGTCGTGAACCCCTCGACCGGCTGGGCGATGAACACCAATAACTGGCCCTATTCAGCGGCGGGCCCCGACAGCCCCAAGCAAGCCGCCTTCCCACGCTATATGGACACCTTCGGCGAGAATCCGCGCGGCCTTCATGCCATCCGGGTGCTCGAGGGCCGCAAGGACTTCACCCTGCCCGGCCTGATCGGGGCCGCCTATGACCCCTATCTGACCGCCTTCGCGCGGCTGATCCCGTCCCTGACCGCCGCCTATGACGCCACGGCGGCTGATGACCCGCTGAAGGCCAAACTGGCCGAGCCGATCGCCCTCTTGAGGGCCTGGGACTTCAAGTGGTCGGCCAAATCCGAGGCCACATCCCTGGCGGTCTTCTGGGGCGAGGCGCTCTGGACAACGGCGGCGCCCGCCGCCAAGGCCAGGGGCGGCAATGTCTATGATTACATGGCGGACCTGGCGACGCCGGCGGAGAAGCTGAAGGCCCTGGTCGAGGCGTCTGATCGCCTCACGGCCGACTTCGGCAGTTGGCGCACGCCCTGGGGCCAGATCAATCGCTTCCAGCGCCTGACCGGCGAGATCGTCCAGCCGTTCAATGATGCGGGTCCCAGCATTCCCGTGCCCTTCGCCTCGGCGCAATGGGGCTCACTGGCCTCGTTCGGCGCCAAGCGCTGGCCGGGAACCAAGAAGTACTACGGCACGTCCGGCAACAGCTTCGTGGCGGTGGTCGAGTTCGGCGCCAGGGTGCGCGCCCGCGCGGTCTCGGCCGGTGGCGAAAGCGGCGACCCGGCCTCGCCGCACTTCAACGACCAGGCCCTGCGTTACAGCCTCGGCGCCCTGAGAGACGTGTACTTCTATCCGGAAGACCTGAAGGGCCACATTGAGCGAACCTATCGGCCCGGCCAGTAGACGGGTCAATTCCGCGCGCCGCGGCGCGCGCTGATCGCGCATTTGGGCACGGTGCGTCGGCTGAAAATCGCGGCCTCCACACGGCGCAGCCCCACCTTCGCGGGGATGCGCCGTGTCACAATAGGGTTTGGGCAAAAGCCATCATCCGAGGGGCGTTCTTCGGCGCGGGGAATACCGGTTCGCCGCCGGGATAACCCGTCCGACCAAGGCCCCTGGAGCCGCCGGCAGGATAGCTCGGGGCGATCTTTGCTGTAGACCAGGCGTCAAGCCGCAACTCCCCCGGCCCCCATCCGTTAGCGTGCCTCACAGTAAGAGGATACGCGGCATGATACTTCCCAAGGGCGCTATGGTTGCGGTCGTCGACGGCGAAAAGCTGGTGATGTTCAAGAACACCGGCGACCACGAGCCGCAATTGTCCGCGCTGGAGGCGCCCGCGATCGCCGCCGCCGCCGCCGGCTCGACCGGTCATCAGTCCAGCGCCGCCAATCCCGACGACAGCACGCGGGCGGAAGACGGGTTCGCGGTCGGCGTCGCGACGATGCTGAACGCCCAGGCCCTGTCTGGCGACTTCGATCACCTGCTGGTCATCGCCGCGCCCAAGACGCTGGGCGAACTGCGCAAGCATTGGGGCAAGCCGCTGCACGCCAAGCTGATCGGCGAAATCGCCAAGGACCTGACCGGTCACACGACGGACCAGATCGTCACGGCGATCGACAACGCCTGAAAGCGACGGTGGGGGCTGAGCGCCCCCGCCTGGGCTCACTGACGGCTAAGCCGCCTGCAGCTGCTGCTTGACGCGCTCGGCCAGGGTCTTGATGTCGATCGGCTTGGGCAGGAAGGTCACGCCGGTCTCGCCTTCCAGCAGGTCGCTGAACTCGGCCTCGGCGTAGCCGCTGATGAACATCACCGGCGCATTGCCCAGATAGCCGCGGGCCTTTTTCAACAAGGTGGGGCCGTCGATGCCGGGCATGATCACGTCGCTGATCAGCAGATCGATGGTGCCGGCGTTGGCCTCGGCGATCAGCAGCGCCTCCTCGCCGTCGCAGGCCTCCAGCACTTCGTAGCCGCGCGCGCGGAGTAGGCGGGCGGCTACGCCGCGCACGGCGTCCTCGTCCTCGACGAACAGGATCCGGCCGGCGCCCGACAGATCGCGCGGCGGACGGGCCTTGGGCGGCGCGGCGGCCACGGCGGCGGCCTCGGCGATCGCGGCCTGGGTGGGCACATGGACCGGCAGGAAGATCCGGAAGGCCGCGCCCTCGTCGGGCCGGCTGTGGACGTGGATCCAGCCGTCGCTCTGCTTGACGATGCCATAGACGGTGGCCAGGCCCAGGCCCGTGCCCTCGCCCACCGGCTTGGTGGTGAAGAACGGGTCGAAGATCTTGCCCATGACGTCGGGCGGAATGCCGGGGCCGTCGTCGCTGACCTCGATGAAGGCGGTGTCGCCGTCGGCGCCGGGGAAGCCCAGCGAAACGGCCTCTTCCTGGGTCAGACGGGCGGTGCGGATGCGGACGATGCCGCCGCCCTTGGCGGCGCGCACCGCGTCACGGGCGTTGACGGCCAGGTTCATGACCGCTGTTTCCAGCTGGCTCTTGTCGGCCCGCACCTGCGGCAGGTCGCGGCCGTAGTCGGTGATCAGCTTGACGTCTTCGCGCAGCAGGCGGCGCAGCAGCACCTCGAACTCGGAGATCAGCTCGCCCAGGTCCAGCACTTCGCGCTGTACGGTCTGCTTGCGCGAGAAGGCCAGCAGCTTGCGCACCAGATCGGCGGCGCGCACGCCCGTCTGGCGGATCTCGTTGAGGCCCTCATAGGACGGATCGCCGACCGGGTGACGGTGCAGCAACTCGTCCAGCCGCAGCTGGATGGCGGTCAGCAGATTGTTGAAGTCGTGGGCCACGCCGCCGGCCAGCTGGCCCACGGCCTGCATCTTCTGGGCCTGGGCCAGTTGCAGCTCGATCTGCTTCTGCTCGGACACGTCGATCATATAGGCGACCAGCCGCCCCTCGGCCCGATACAGATACAGGTGGGCGATGCGGGTGGGATCGCGCGACAGGCGCACCTCGAAC
>JAHINZ010000389.1 GCA_018895795.1 Alphaproteobacteria bacterium | reverse complement strand
GTTGAGGCCTTACCGGGAGCCGCTGCGCCAGGTTTCCCCAGTGAAGCGGCGGCGAGGCGGGCGAGCCAAGTGAATGACTTAAAAACACACCCGTTTGATCCTCCTCCACGCCGACGGCGGGCGGGTCTGGCCAGCAACCAGATCCCCGGACCGGTCGAGTATCCCCCTCCACCCCAGCCCCGCTCGATCGCCCCCCGCCGCCGCTTCGGTCGCTGGCCTTGCGCCCTTCCCGTGCGACGAGGTGGGACCATTATGCGGGCGGTTTGAGCGCGTCTGATTGGCGCGCTCGATCTTTCTTTAGGGCATTGATTGGGTTGATATTTTTGTGGATTTGAACGGGGATAAACTGCGCCCAATCCCCACTTGCCCCCTACGGGCCGCTTCGCGACCGTCTTCCCCCGGAGGGGGAAGATGAAGGGCGCATCTTCCCCCTGACAAGGGGGAGGACGACCTGCGAAGCAGGTCAGGAGGGGGCCAGCGGCGTCGGCCGGCGAGACGAGAAGCCAAGGCGTGCTCCGGAGCCTGGGCGGACGTCAGATGCTCCCCCGGCGGGGGAGGATCTGTCCACTTCCCACCCCCAACCGCCCGTCAAAACGTCCGCTCCGGGGCTCCTAACTTCAGCGCACGGATCGCCTCACCAGCTATCCACCCGCACCGCCCACGGCCTCACCGATCCCGCCGCCGCGTCCAGGCCGCCGAGGATCCAGCGGCGGGTGTCGGCCGGGTCGATGACCGCGTCGATCTCCAGGGCCGCCGCCATGCTGGTCGCCTTGCCGGCCGCATAGAGCTTGGCCACCAGCTGGTCATAGAGGGCCTTCTGCTCGGCGGGGTCGGTCAACGCTTCCAGCTCCTTGCGGTAGCCCAGCTTGACGGCGCCCTCCAGGCCCATGCCGCCGAACTCGCCGGTGGGCCAGGCGGCGATGAAGGCCGGGCTGTGGAAGCTGCCGCCGGCCATGGCCTGGGCGCCCAGGCCATAGCCCTTGCGGGTGACGATGGTGAACAGGGGTGAGCGCAGCTTGGCCCCGGCGATGAACTGGCGGCTGACCCGGCGCACGGCGGCGGCGTCCTCGCTGCCTGGACCGACCATGAAGCCGGGGGTGTCGCACAGGCTGAGCACCGGCAGGGCGAAGGCGTCGCACAGCTGCAGGAACCGCGCGGCCTTGTCGGCTCCGTCGCAATCGATGGCCCCGCCCAGATGGCGCGGGTCATTGGCGATCAGACCCATCGGGCGACCGGCGATGCGGATCAGGCCGGTGACCATGCCGGCCGCGAAACCGCCACGCAGTTCGAGGAAAGAGTCCTCGTCGACAAGGCCGGTGATCAGTGTGCGGACATCATAGACCCGCAGGCGGTTTTCCGGGATGGCGTTGCGCAGTCGCCGCTGGTCCGGCGCGGTCCAGTCGGCCAGGCTTCCCTGGAAATAGGACAGGGCCTGCTTGGCCAGCCGGGTGGCGTGGGCCTCGTCGTCGGCCAGGATGTCGATGACGCCATTGGCCCATTGATGGGCCGAGGGGCCGATCTGTTCGGGCCGGAACACCCCCAGGCCGCCGCCCTCGATCATCGCCGGTCCGCCCATGCCCAGATTGGAGTCGCGGGTGGCGATGATGATCTCCGACAGGCCGGCGATGGCGGCGTTGCCGGCGAAGCAGCGGCCGGCGACGATGGCGATCTTGGGCACGATCCCCGACAGCTGGGCGAAGCTGCGGAAGGTCGGCACGTCGAGGCCGGCCACGGCGGTGGTGTCGGTGTCGCCGGGCCGCCCGCCGCCGCCCTCGGCGTACCAGACCACCGGCAGTTTCTGATCGGCGATGATCGCCATCAGCCGGTCGGTCTTGCGGTGGTTCATCGCCCCCTGGGTGCCGGCCAGCACGGTGAAGTCATAGGCCAGGGCGGCGCAGCGGGCCTTGTCGGCCGGGAAGAGCCCGCCATTGACGGTTCCGATCCCGGTGATCAGGCCGTCGGCGGGGGTATTGGCGATCAGGTCCTCGGTGGTGCGCCGACGTTTCTGGGCGGCGATGGCCAGGGCGCCATATTCCAGGAAGCTGCCGGGATCGACCAGATCGTCGATATTCTCGCGCGCCGTGCGATGGCCGGTCTTGCGACGCTTGGCCACCGCCTCGGGGCGAGCCTCATCCAGGGTGAAGCGGTGGCGGGCGATGACCTCGGCCAGATCCGGGCGGATGGCGTCCAGATCCTCGGGCCCGGCGACGGCGACGACGGCGACGGCCATCTCGACCGGCTCCAGGAACACCAGAGGCTGGCCCTCGGCCACGGTCTGGCCGGGCGTGGCGGCGATCTTCAGCACCCGCCCGCCGCTCTGGGCCAGGACCAGATGCTCCATCTTCATCGCCTCCAGCACCGCCAGGGCCTGGCCCGGGCGGACCAGATCGCCTTCGACCACTTCGATCGCCCCGACCGTGGCGGCCAGGGGCGCGGCGACGGCGATCGCGCCGTCCAGGGTCTCGAAGTGGGTTTCAGAGACGGTCTGGATCGGCGACAGCGCCTCGGCCCGGGCCGACAGCACGGCGGCGTGGTCCTCGATGAAGCGGGTGGTGGTGACGCCGCTCCGGACCTCGTCCGTCTCCAGAATGGCCCGGATCAGCGGCGCGGTGCTGGCCAGACCGGTGATCGTGAATTCGCTCAGGGCGCGGTCGAGGCGGGCGGCGGCCTCGGCCAGGCCGCGGCCGCGGGTGATCACCTTGGCCAGCAGGCTGTCATAGGCCCCGCCGATCGTCAGCCCGACCGCCCCGGCCCCGTCGACCCGCACGCCGGGACCGCCGGGGGGCGCATAGGCGCTGAGGGTTCCGGACGCCGGCTTGACCAGCCCCTCGGCGGTCAGGGTTTCGGCATTGACCCGCGCCTGGATCGCCACACCGAGGGCAGGCGGGGTGATGGTCAGGTCCAGCTGGGCCAGGGTGTCGCCGGCCGCCAGCGCGAACTGGATCCGCACCAGATCCAGGCCCGTGACCTCCTCGGTGATGGTGTGTTCCACCTGCAGGCGCGGATTGACCTCCAGGAAGAAGGCGTCGCCGGTCTCGGCGTCGAGCAGGAACTCGACGGTGGCCAGGCCGCGATAGCCGGCGCACAGGGCCTGGGCCGCCTTGGCCAGATCGGCGCGGGTGGCGGCCGCCAGGTGCTGGGCGGGGGCGATCTCGACCAGCTTCTGGTTGCGCCGCTGCAGCGAGCAGTCGCGGTCGCCGACCGCCAGGACGTGGGCGCCGTCGCCGACGATCTGCACCTCGATATGGCGGGCCTTGTCGATGCGCTTCTCGGCATAGAGGCCGTCGTCGCCGAACGCCGCCAGGGCCTCGCGGGCGCAGGCGGCGAAGGCGGCGTCCAGCTCGCCGGGGTCGAGCACGGCCCGCATGCCGCGTCCGCCGCCGCCGGCCCGGGCCTTGAGCATGATCGCCCCGTGCTGGACCTGGAACGCGCGGGCGTCTTCCAGGCCGATCGCGCCGGTGCCGGGGATCAGGCGCAGGCCACGCTCGGCCGCCAGGGCTCGAGCGGCGGCCTTGTCGCCGAAGGTCTCCAGATGCTCGGGGGCGGGGCCGATGAAGGTGATCCCGGCCGCCGCGCAGGCTCGGGCCAGGCCGGCGTTCTCGGACAGGAAGCCATAGCCGGGATGCAGGGCGTCGCAGCCGGCGCCCTTGGCGGCCGCGACGATCGCGTCGATGTCGAGATAGGCGCGGGCCCCCGAGCCGGGCAGGGCGATGGCCTGGTCGGCCGCCGCCACATGCGGGCCGGCGGCGTCGTCGGCGGCGAACACCGCGACGCTCGCGATCCCGGCCTCCGCGGCGGCGCGGGCGATGCGGAGGGCGATCTCGCCGCGATTGGCGATCAGCACGCGCTTGAAGGACATGGGGTCTCCCGGCTGGCGGTTCATACGACCGTTTGACGCACAATGACCGCCCCGGCTTGACTCTCCAACCCCGCAAGATCAGAACAAAAGTAGAACAGAAGGATTGGAAAGATGCCCGGATCGCGCCAGGCGCGTCTCGCGGCTTTGAAGGGCCAGATTACGGCTTTGCAGACCGGGACTCGGACTCCGAGTCCGGTTCAGGCCTTCGGCGATCCCCGCATCGACAGCTGTTTTCCGGCCGGCGGCCTGCCGTCGGGGGCCTGGCACGAGGTGATGGGGGCGGGGCTGGAGGACGAGACCGCCGCCGCGCCCGCCGCCTTCATCGGCCGGCTGATCCGGCCGCTGCTCAAGACCGGGGCCGTGGTCTGGGTGATGCGGCGCGATGATCTGCACGCGCCGGGCCTGGCGGGTCTGGACATGCCGACCGAGCGGCTGATCCAGGTCAAGGCCCGCGACGAGGCCGAGGTGCTGTCGGTGCTGGAGGACGCCCTGGCCACGGTCGGGGTGGCCGCCGCGATCGGCGAGGCCCAGGCTCCGGAACTGAAGGCCGGGCGTCGGCTGCAACTGGCCTGCGAGAAGCGCGGGGGGTTCGGCGTGCTGCTGCACCGGCGGCCCTATGGCGGACCAAACGGCGCGGCGCGGACGGTGTCGGGCTCGTCGTCCTTCAGCCGCTGGCGCATCGCCGGCGCGCCCAGCCGGCCGCCGCCGGATGTGCCGGGCCTGGGCCCGCCGCGCTGGCGGGTCGAACTTGAGCGCTGTCGGGGCGGACGTTCCGGCGGCTGGATCCTGGAGTCTTCGGAGGCCGATCATGGCCCGCATCCTTTCCGTCTGGTGTCCCAACTGGCCGATCACGACGTGGCGGCGGCGGAATCCTGGCTTAAAGCCGGCTGAGGCCACCGGCCCCCTCCGCGCTGGCGCGCTCCTCCCCCGGAGGGGGAAGATGATCTCGTCTTCCCCCTCCGGGGGAGGAGGATGCGCAGCATCCGGAGGGGGCCAGTCGCCGCCACCCCCCTTCGCCCTGCTGGTCTCCGAACTGGGAACCCGCCGCCTGGCCGCCGTCGACGAAACCGCCCTGGCCCGGGGCCTGAGTCCCGGCCAGAAGGCCGCCGACGCCCTGGCTCTGTGTCCGGACCTGGTGACCGCCGAACATGATCCGCAGGCGGATCATGTGGCCCTGGAGGCCCTCAGCGACTGGTGCGTGCGGTTCTCGCCGGCCGTGGCCCTCGACGGCGACGACGGGCTGTTCCTCGACATCACCGGGACCGACCATCTGTGGGGCGGCGAGGCCATGATGCTGGCCGACCTGCTGGCGCGGCTGGCCCGCTGGGGCGTGCCGGCCCGGGCGGCGATCGCCGATACGCCCGGCGCGGCCTGGGCGCTTGCCCGGTTTGGGGCGCGGTTCAGCGAGCCGGGTCAGATCGCGCCGCCCCATGGCCAGCGCGCCCTGCTGGCCGACCTGCCGGTGGCGGCCCTGCGGCTGGACGAGACGGCGACGGCCCAGCTGCCGCGTCTGGGCCTGTTCCGGATCGGCCAGATCCTGGGCCTGCCCCGCGCCCAGCTGGCCAAGCGCTTTGGCCTGCACCTGACCCAGCGGCTGGACCAGGCCCTGGGCGCGGCGGGCGAGGCCCTGGTGTTTCGCCGCCCC
>JAHINZ010000034.1 GCA_018895795.1 Alphaproteobacteria bacterium | reverse complement strand
TTGATCGCCAAGATGCGGTCGCGCCGCCAGACCGGCTCTTCGTGACGTTCGATGGTCTGGAAGTCGCCGGCCTGGGCTTCGGTGACGCCGTCCAGCGCGATATTGTGGCGGGCGTTCTCGTAGACCAGAAGGTGGCGATCGGCGCCGGTCAGTCCGGCATAGAGCCAGGCGACGCCCTGATCGTAGCCGCTGACGTCGTCCTGGTCGCCGACGATCAGCAACGACGGCGTGGTCAGGCCGGCCAGGCCTTCGGCGCTCCAGGCGCGCAGCGGCGGCGACCCGCCCCACGGCGCGAAGGCCACCATGGCCTTGACGCCCTTGGGCACGCCCGACGCGAAGCTGGGATCCTGGGCGGTGAAGGGTTTGAGCAGGTCGTAGGGAACCAGTTTGTACAACGGGCCCTGGGCGTCCAGCCCCGCGCCCATCGTCGTCACCGCGCCAAACCCGCCCATCGAATAGCCGATCAAGGCGACGTCGTCGGCGTCGTAAACGTCCTTCAGCGGCCCCTTGTCGGCTTGCCCGGCTAACTCGGCGATGACGAAACGCTGGTCGGCGACGCGGGTGATCAGGACGCTGGCGAACGACAGCTGCGGCGCCTTCAGCGTCGAGGGCTCGAGGTCGCCGTGCTCGATCGAGGCGACGACATAGCCCTTGGACGCCAGGTTCTCGGCCAGGTCGCTGAAGCTCGTCGCCCAGTTGCGATAGCCGTGGGACAGGATGACGAGCGGAAACTGCTGGCCGCGCACGGGCTTGGCGTCGGCATAGGCCGCGCCGGTTTTGTAGAAGACGGCGGGCGCGGTCGGGGTCGCGCCGGGCTGGGTGTAGCGGGCCAGGGGCGCGCTGGCGGCGGGCTTGGTCGCTGGATACCAGACCGTCACGGGCAGCACGCGATCGTGTCGCGCGATCACGCCCTTGGCCAGATCGCTGGTCAGCAGGTCGGGCTGGTTGGCATGGGTCAGGGTCAGGGTTCGCACCCCGACCGGATAGGCGCCGGGGCGAGACAGCCGCGGACCATCGGCTAGGGGTTGTCTCGCCTGAACCGCGCTTGGCGCGATCACGAGCAGGCTGAGAGCGAGGATGCCGAGGCGGTTCATGCGGGGACCTTCCAAACCGCCACGTCGCGCGGCGCGAGGGTGTGGCCGCCAAGTACGTATTGGGCGTCAGCCGGAGCGGGGGCGGCGATCGGCTGGTCGCCATAGTTGAAGGCGAAGGTCAGGTCGCCACGACGGCGCACGCGCACATCGCGCTCCAGGCGCTGGACCGCGACGCCGGCCTCGACGCACAGGCCCTCCAGGAAGTCGGTCAGGAAGCGTCGGTCACTGAGGCTGCCGACATAGATCGTCTTGCCCGACCGCACGATGGCGGGGCCGCCGTCGTCATGACGCGCCACCACCTGGGCCTCGCCGGTGATCTCGATCTCCTCGCGCCAGATCGTGCTGGGATAGCGCTCGCCGTTCCAGACCAGGGCGGTGGGACAGTCGGGCCGCAGGGTCTCGACCGACAGCACGCGGATCGGCAGCAGGTCGCGCAGCGGGCCGGGCGGCAGGCCGTCGGGAATGGTCAAGTCCTCGGTCTTGGCGCCGGACCGCGGTCCGAACATCACGATCGCCGAGCTGGCCTTCAACCGCGCGAGGGTCTCGGCGGCCGGCATCGCCAGGGACGGGACAACCACAAGTGCATAGGCCGAGACGTCGCCGTCCGGCGAAACGAAATCGACGTCTACGCCCAAGGCGCGCAGGGCGCGGTAGTGGTCCAGCAGGATCAGGGTGTAGTCGTAGCTGAGCGCCTGGCGCTCGATCTCGCCCAGCCACTGGGCCTGGACATCGACCATCAGCGCCACCTTGGCGGGGGCGGTGGCATGCCGGTCCAGGTCCAGGCTCGCCAAATCGCGCACGACCGCCTCGACTTCCTGCCACGCCGCAGCCTGGCTGCTGTCGGGGCGCAGAAGGCCCGCGTGCATCTGCTCCTGGGCGAAGGCCGCCTGCCGCCAACGGAAATAACTGACCACGCCGGCGCCGTGGGCGAAAGCCTCCAGCGTCCAGAGCCGCACCATGCCCGGCGCGGGGCGGGGATTGTGATTGGCCCAGTTCACCGGTCCAGGCTGCTGCTCCATGATCCAGAAGGCGCCAGGCGCCAGGCCCCGGGTCTGGTCGAAGAAGAAGGTCCCGAAGTCCGGATGACCGGTCCTCATGTAGGGCGCGAAGACCTCGGCCGGCTCTTTGGACATCAGCAGGTCGGTGCGGCCCAGCGGATAGTTGTCGTAGCTGGCGAAGTCGAGATCGGCGGCCACGGCATGGTTGTCGACGCCGGTCTCGTTCATCGGGATAAAGTTGTGGGTGATGAACCGGCCCGGCGAATGAGCGCGTAGGATCTTCACCTGGGCGTCGTGGAAGCGGACCACCTGGTCGGATGAGAAGCGGCGATAGGCCAGGCGGTGAGCCGGGCTGGTTTCGGTGACGGCCCCGACCGGTAGCTCGATCTCTTCGAAGCTTCGATACTCCATCGACCAAAAGACGTTGCCCCAGGCTTTGTTCAGGGCGTCCACATCTTCATAGTGATCGGCGCACCAGGCCTGGAACGCCGCCTTGGCGGCCGGGGAGGCGCTCAAGGTTGTATCGTGACAGCTCAGTTCGTTGTCGGTCTGCCAACCGACGACGCCCGGATGCTGGCCATAACGTTCCGCTAGCGCCAAGACGATCCGCTCGCACTCGCGCAGGTAGGTTTCGCTGGAAAAGTCATAGTGCCGGCGCGATCCGAAGCCGCGTACGCGGCCGGTCAAGGGATCGACGGGCAGGATGTCGGGATGTCGGTCGATCAACCACTTGGGCGGCGTGGCGGTCGGCGTGCCGATAACGACCTTGAGACCGGCTTCGGCGAGGATCGCGACGATCTCGTCGAACCACGCGAAATCATAGACGCCGGGCTGCGGCTCGAAGCGCGACCAGGCGAACTCACCGATCCGCACATAAGTCAGGCCCAGCGCCTTCATCTTGCGCGCGTCTTCACGCCAAAGGCTGGTGGGCCATTGTTCCGGATAGTAGCAAACGCCCAGCATGTCTCACTCCCGACGCGTCGCTTTCCGCGACATCCATCGTCACCACGGCGCAGGCGTCAAAAGACGGAGCGAATGATCCGACTTATAACGGCCGTCCTCATAGACGCCTTTTTCTTCAGTCGTATTTATCCTATAAAATAGAAGCGTCAACCGCCACCGTGCGCGAGGCGCGTCTTTCGTTCCACGTTTTCACGGGTTTGCCGATGTCCAGTTCCGCGTCCTTCGTTCGGCTCGATGGCATGACGAGCAGCCTTATCATTGATTGTCGGGGGGATGCGCCAGCCGTCCTGCACTGGGGCGCGAAGCTTCCGATCGATCTCGACCCGATGTCGCTGGTGCTGCTGGCCTCGCGCGAGGCGGCGCCGTGTTCGCCGGCCGTCGCCGCCCCGCTGGCCCTGACGCCTTTGTTGGGGCAGGGATTCCCTGGTGCGCCCGGTCTACTGGCGCATCGCGACGGGCAGGCTTGGGCGACCTTCACCCGCATCGACCGGGTCGACTGGATCGACCCGTCCGCTGTCGAGATCGTATCGCGTGACGACCACAACGCCATCGGCCTGACACACCGCTTGGAACTGCGCCCCGACAAGGACGTGCTGGTCGCATCGACCCGGATCGTTAATGAAGGTGACGCGATCTTGACTATCGACGCCTGCGCCGCGCCGACCCTGCCTCTACCACCGTCCGCGAGCCATCTGATCAATCTGGACGGCCGCTGGTCGGGCGAATTCCAGATTCGGCGAACCGAACTGGGGCAGGGCGCCACGGTGCGGGAGAACCGCCGCGGCCGCAGTTCACATGACGCCTTCCCCGGCCTGATCGTCGAGTGCGCGCCTTGCGGCGAGGCGGTGGGCGAGGTCTATGGCTTTCATCTCGGGGCCAGCGGCAATCACAGGATCGTCGCTGAAACCCTGTCTGACGCCCGGGCTTTCGTGCAGATGGGCGAACTGTTCCTGCCCGGCGAGATACGGTTGGCGCCGGGCGCCGACTATGTCAGCCCCAAGCTCTATGCGGCCTATTCCGACGCCGGCCTCGGCGGCATGTCTCAAGCCTATCACGCCTGGATGCGCGCGCGGCCGCAGCACCAGCGCCTGCGCGCCAAACCGCGACCCGTGCATTACAACACCTGGGAAGCGGTCTATTTCGACCATGATCAGGCGCGCCTGAGTCAACTGGTCGAGGCCGCCGCCGCGATCGGGGCCGAGCGGTTCGTGTTGGATGATGGCTGGTTCAAGGGCCGCCGCGATGACGCCGCGGGTCTTGGTGACTGGTCTGTCGACCGGGCGGTCTATCCGGATGGGCTCAAACCCCTGATCGACAGCGTCCGGGCTGCGGGCATGGAGTTCGGCCTTTGGGTCGAGCCGGAGATGGTCAATCCGG
>JAHINZ010000388.1 GCA_018895795.1 Alphaproteobacteria bacterium | reverse complement strand
GTCCCCAATAGAGCGCGGGATGGGCGTTCAGGATCTGCAGGCCGCTCATCAGCAGGACGCTGAGACACAGCACATTGAGCCAATGGGTTAGCCGGGTTGCTAGCCGGTGACGGTAGATGACCTCGCGCGGCGGGTGGTCCGAAATCGGACGATCTACGGCCTTAACGACGAGCTCGTTCATGATCTGGTCCACCTGATGTCGTCGAAGGGGGGGCCGCTCCCGCGCCGTCGGGGGGGAGGCGGGGAAGCGGCCAGGGGCTGGGCGGGACTACTTCTTGGCGGGCGAGGCGGCCATGTGGTCCGACGCCATCGCGCCGGAAGCCATCGCGCCCTTCGCGGCGGTCTTGGCCTTCTTGGCCTTCTTCGCCTTGGTGGCCATGTGATCGGCGGCCATGGGGGTGGTGGCCATGTGATCGGTCGCCATCGCGCCGGTCGCCATGTGGTCGGTGGCCATCTTGCCGGTCGCCATCTTGTCTTGGGCGAATGCGCCGCCGGCCAGGGCGAGGCTGCCGACGCTCAGCAAGGCGGCCGTCAGGCGGACGATGCGGTTTTGTTGGATGGTCATGAGTTGATTCCTCTCGAGGTTGCTCGGCGCCGGAAGCGGAGCCGATTTGGTGTCCGGCGCCTCGAAGAAGCGGCGGCTTGGAGGGAACGGCGCTTGCGCCGCGGACCTCCGAAGTGGGGGTCAGCCTTTGGCGGCCGACAGGATCGCGCCGCCGGGTCCGTCCTGGATGAGGGCGGCGGACCTCAGATTGGGGTCGCTGGAGGGCTTGATGGCGAAGGTCGCGGCGGGGCCGGACCAGCTGCCGAGATTGACCAGGGCATGGACCACGTTGCGATGGGGCAGGGTCTTGCCGCCATTCTCGCCCCTGCGGATCGGCACCTGTACGACCCGTGGGTCATACCGAACGAGCCAGACCTGAGCGGCGGCGTGGGGCGCGGCGGCGGCGGTGATCGACACCCGGTCGGCGCTGACCTCGATCCGCGGCCCGGCGGCCTGCCGCGACTTCGCGGCGCTGATCAGCGGCTCGATCTGGGAGAGCTTTTGTCCGACCGTATCAATCCGGCCATCGACCACCACCTGGGGCGTCCAAACCTGGGCGTGATGCAGGGTATGGGCGTAGTCCCACTGCCGCGCCGTGAACTGCGTACTCGCGAAGGTGTCCTTCCAGCCCAGCTGATCCCAGTAGGTGACGCCAAAGCTCAGCGCCAGGACGTCGGGGCGATCGGCCAGTCGCGCCAGGTTCTGGTTGGCCGGCGGGCAGGATGAGCAGCCCTGACTGGTGAACAGCTCCACGACGACCGGTTGGCCGTCGACCGACGCGGCGACGGGTGACGCCATCGCCGAGGCGGCCAAAATCAGGGCGCTCAGCGGCGTTGCGACGCTCCTGGGCGACAGGGCCCGGGCAAGTCTGCGGGCGGGGTGCGACATGGCGGACGATCCTTGAGCAGGCAGGGCGCTCGTCGCGTCTCCGCCGGGTGTCCTCCAAACCACCACCTATGCCGTGAGAGGGGTATCAGCTCGTTTGGCAATGGATTGTCGCGCCTGGCGCAGCAATGCTGGACCCGTTCACACGTCGCGGCCGCCCGGCGGGGGGCGGACCACTCGCTTCGAACGCTGGAAGACGGGCGCGAGTTGAGGCGCTGGCAAAAACACCCGCGCCCTGGCTACAGCGTCAATTGACCGATGTTATTTCAGCTGACCAACTGAGGTGCTGATTGCGGCATACGCTTTTGGCGCTTTAGGATGACGTTTAATCTGAGCGCCTGGGGGGGCGGCGATGATCTATCTTTGCGGCTTCGGCGTGAGCAACTACTACAACAAGTTGAAATTCGTCTTGCTCGAGAAGCGGATCGAATTTGAGGAACGGCTATCCTACCCCTGGGATCGGGAGGCGTTCCTCAGCGCCTCACCCCTCGGCAGGATCCCCTATATCGAGACCGATCAAGGCTGCCTGTCGGAATCCCAGGCCGCGCTGGAATATCTCGAAGACGCGTTTCCGGACATTCCCCTCTATCCAGCGGACGCTTTCGCACGGGCGAAATGCAGGGAATTGATCCAGCACATCGAGCTCAATTCAGAATGGGTGGCGCGGCGCCTCTACAAGGAAGCGTTCTTCGGCGGCGTGGTGTCTGAGGAAACCAAGAGCGAAGCCTACCAAAAACTCGCGCTCGGCCTTTGC
>JAHINZ010000387.1 GCA_018895795.1 Alphaproteobacteria bacterium | reverse complement strand
TCTTCTTCTTTCCTGCGAGTCGGCCGCTAACGGGATCAATCCCGTCTAACGAGGTTTGATCAAGCTCGGAACCCTCGACGGGTACACGAATACATCGTCATCGCGGGGTTGTCTGACCAATTGCGCCTCAGTCGCGCGCGCGCGACCTGCAGCATCGCTGGCCGCGATCGCCGCGATCAGCGACGCGCCGATCGCCCACCCGGCCAAGGCATTGCCCGCCGGGAATAGTCGTTGGAGCCCCTCTTGTGGCCGTCCTTGTCGCGAGGAACCCACTGGGTCCCAAGACCGCGACGGCGGAGATGGCGGGGATGACCCAATCGATGGTCTTCACGGGGTTCCCCCCGAGGGACGGTTGGTCTTGGTGGTTTGACTAGGCGGTCTGGGCGTTCCAGGCGGCGATCAAGGCCGAAGCCCGTTCGCCGACCTGCTCTGGCGTGTAGCCCGGACGATAGAGTTCGCCGCCCACGCCGATCCCGGCGACGCCGGCCATCAGCCAGGGTTCGAGATTGGCCGCGCCCACGCCACCGACGGCGTAGACCAGGATGTCCTTGGGCAGCACGTCCTTGACCGCCTTGACGTGGCTGGGACCAAAGCTGCTGGCCGGATAGAGCTTCAGCGCCCGGGCGCCGGCCTTCACGGCGGCGAGGGCCTCCGACGGCGTGGCGAAGCCGGGCATGGCGGTCAGACCCAGGGCGACGGCGCGGGCGATCACTTCGGGATCGGTGTTGGGCGTGACGATCAGCTTGCCGCCGGCCGCGGCGACGTCGTCGACGGCTTGCGGGGTCAGCACGGTGCCCGCGCCGCATAGGGCCACGTCGCCATAGGCGTCGCACAGGCGCTTGATGCTTTCCAGCGGCTCGGGCGAATTCAGCGGCACCTCGATGGCCCGGATCCCGGCGTCGACCAGGGCCTTGGCGATGGCCACGATCTCATCGGGCTTCACGCCGCGCAGGATCGCCACGATGGCCGGGGGACGGGTGGCGGCGACGTCAGGCGAGGACATGGGATTCACAGTTCTTTGGGGGCGAGAGGGTGGCGAGGCCGGCCAACACGGCGCTGTCGCCGTCGACGGCGTTGGTGTGGCCGCCCTGGGCGGCTATGGCCTGGCCGTAGAAATCATTGAGGGCCGGGGCGCCGACCAGGGTGACCTTGCCCAGGTCGCCGAACCACTGCCGCGCGGCGGCCGCGTCGGCGCCGATCAGCAGGCCCGACAGGAAGCCGATGGCGTCGGCCGCGGGCAGGCCGTCCAGTAACTGGCGGGCGCGGGTCTCGAACAGCAGGTGCGGCAGCAGGGCCGAGCCCTTTTCGGTGATCCGCGCCAGACCCATGGCGAAGCCCTCGCCCGTGCCTTGCACCTCGGCGGCGACGCCGGCGGCCAGGGTGGAGTGCTGGCGCAGCAGGGCGAAGGTCTCGCCGACCGGGGCGGTGAGAAAGCCGGTGATCGCGCCGTCCTCGACGACCGTCCACTTGCTGTGGGTGCCGGGCAGGACCAGTAGGTGACGGCCGGTTTTCAGGGCCGGATCGAGTTCGAGGGCGCCTAGGATCTGGGTCTCCTCGCCGCGCATCACGTCGGGGCCGCCCAGCGGGTTGACGCACGACAGGCCCGGGATGATCGACACCGGCAGGCCGTCGGCCTCGATCTTCAGCACCCGTTCGCGCAGGTCGCCGGCCGTGGCCGGGCAGGGGGCGTAGGGCGCCTCGACCCAGCCAATGCGCGAGCCGACCATGCCGCACAGGATCGCGCCGGAGGGTTGAGCCTCGCGCCAGTCGCCGACCAGGTCGAGGAAGGTCTGCTCCGGCGTCTTGGTCAGGGCGCTGACGCCCGGTCCGTCGCGGCGATCCAGGACGCTCTTGCCCTGGCGCAGATAGAGCCGAAGCCGCGATGTGCCCCAGTCGCCGAAGATCGAGACCGACGGATCCATCAATGGGATTCGCGGGTCACGACCGAGCCCGACGAGCCGACCAGGAAGTCCAGATCGCAGCCCTTGTCGGCCTGCAGCACGTGATCGATATAGAGCTTGGCGTAGCCGCGCGTCGCCTTGGGCGGCGGCATGTCGGCGCGCCAGGCGGCGAGGCGGCTGGCCATCTCTTCGTCCGAGATGGCGAGGCTCAGCGCGCGGGCCGGACCGTCCAGCGAGATCATGTCGCCGTTGCGGACGATGGCCAGCGGACCGCCGGCGTCGGACTCGGGCGAGACGTGCAAGATGACGGTGCCAAAGGCGGTGCCGCTCATCCGTGCGTCGCTGATGCGGACCATGTCTTTCACGCCCTTCTCCAGGATCTTGCGCGGAAGCGGCATGTTGCCGACTTCGGGCATCCCCGGATAGCCCTTGGGGCCGCAACCCTTCAGGACCAGGATCGAGGTCTCGTCGACGTCCAGATCCGGGTCGTCGATGCGGGCGCGGAAGTCTTCGATGGTCTCGAACACCACGGCCTTGCCGGTGTGCGAGCAGAGTTCGGGGCTGGCCGCGCTGGGCTTCATCACCGCGCCGCCGGGGGCCAGGTTGCCGCGCAGCACCCAGATGCCGCTGTCGGCCTTGACCGGCGCGTCCAGCGGACGAATGACCTCACGATTATAGATCTCGGCCTTTTCGTACTGGGCGCCGATCGAAGCGCCGGTCACGGTCAGGGCGGTCGGG
Organism: Alphaproteobacteria bacterium; assembly: GCA_018895795.1. Classification (GTDB taxonomy): domain Bacteria; phylum Pseudomonadota; class Alphaproteobacteria; order Caulobacterales; family Caulobacteraceae; genus Caulobacter. The sequence continues at coordinate 13,282 of JAHINZ010000387.1, read as the reverse complement.
TCCAGGAACGGCTCCAGAGCCTTCATCACGGCGGGTAGGCCGCCGGCATAGTGCAGGTCTTCCATCAGGAAGCGGCCCGACGGCTGCAGGTCGACCAACAGCGGCACGTCGCGCGACAGGGTGTCGAAGTCTTCCAGGGTCAAGGCGACGCCCAGTCGGCCGGCCAGGGCCAGCAGGTGGACGACGGCGTTGGTCGAGCCGCCGATGGCCGCATGGACGCGCAGGGCGTTCTCGAAGGCGGCGCGGGTGGCCACCTGGGACAGGGTTCGACCTTCCTGGACCATGCGGACGATGGCGCGGCCGGTTTCATGCGACATGGCCCGGCGGCGGGCGTCGACGGCGGGAATGGTGGCGTTATAGGGCAGGCTCAGACCCATGGCCTCGACGATCGCGGCCATCGTCGAGGCGGTGCCCATGGTCATGCAGGTGCCGGGCGAACGGCTCATGCCGCTTTCAGCCGACATGAAGTCGGGCAGGCTCATCTCGCCGGCGCGCACGGCCTCGGAAAACTTCCAGACGTCGGTGCCCGAGCCGATGTCCTTGCCGCGGAACTTGCCGTTCAGCATCGGTCCCGACGAGACGACGATGGTCGGCAGATCGACGCTGGCCGCGCCCATCAGCTGGCCCGGCGTGGTCTTGTCGCAGCCGCCCAGCAGCACGACGCCGTCGATCGGATTGCCGCGGATCGACTCCTCGACATCCATGGCCAGCAGGTTGCGAAACAGCATGGCCGTCGGACGCATCTGGGTCTCGCCCAGCGAGATGGCCGGGAATTCCAGCGGCAGGCCGCCGGCTTCCCAGACGCCGCGCTTCACATGTTCGGCGATGTCGCGCAGGCCGGCGTTACAGGGGGTGATCTCGGACCAGGTGTTGCAGATGCCGATGACTGGGCGGCCGTCGAACACGTCGTCGGGCAGGCCCTGGCTCTTCATCCAGCTGCGATGAATGAAGCCGTCCCGGTCGAGCTTGCCGTACGACCCGCTGCTGCGCAGGGGCTTGCCCGCTTTGTCGTCACTCATAACCATCCCTGTCGCCGGCTGGATCCGGCCTCTGAACGCCTTGTCGGCCATTTATATTATTATACAGATTATCGCAAACCCGAAGCCCTGAAGGGCTTGCGAGTGAGAGCGGTAACGTCATGTTTTCGCCTGTGGCGCCGAAAGCGCGTTTATCCATGAAATGATAGCGCTATCAAATTCGGCTTGAAGGCGCCAATTATACGATTATACAAAACCCAAATCGTGCGGTCCCCCTGGGGGGCGCGCACGTTACCGGGCCCCAAGAAGGCCGGGACGAATCGACAAACGGGGGAAGGAAACAGGCATGCAACGCCTTACCAAGACACATCGCCAGGTCATGTTGATGAGCGCTTCGGCGCTGGTTCTCTGCGCGGCCGCGCCATCGGCGTTCGCGCAAGAGGCGGCCAAGGCCGCCAGCCCGGACGCCACGGTCGAAGAGGTCGTCGTCACGGGTCAACGCGCGGCGATCCAGTCGGCCCAGAAGCTGAAGATGAACGCCGAGCAGTTGGTCGATTCGATCACCTCGACCGACATCGGCGCCCTGCCGGACCGCAGCGTCACCGAAGCCCTGCAACGGGTCGCCGGCGTGACCATCGGCCGGACCTCGGACGGCCGCGACGCCGATCGCCTGTCCGTCGAAGGCAGCGGCGTGCAGGTGCGCGGCCTCAGCTGGGTGCGTGGCGAACTGAACGGTCGCGACAACTTCTCGGCCAAGAGCGGTCGCACCCTGAGCTTCGAGGATGTTCCGCCGGAGCTGATGGCCGGCATCGATGTCTACAAGAACCCCTCTGCCGACATCGTCGAGGGCGGCGTCGGCGGCACGGTCAACCTGCGCACGCGTCTGCCGTTCGACGCCAAGGGACGCGTGATCGCCTATTCGCTCGACGAGAGCTATGGCGACCTGGCCAAGCAGTGGAAGCCGAGCGGCTCGGTGCTCTATAGCGACCGCTGGGAAACCCCGGTCGGCGAGTTGGGCTTCCTGATCGACCTGTCCGACTCCAAGCTGGCCAGCCGCACCGACACCATCGCGGTCGATCCCTATAACGCCCGGACCGATCTGGTCCCCGGCAAGACGGTCTATGTGCCCGGCGGCTTCGGCTATCGCACCCTGGACTTCGATCGCGAACGCAAGGGCGTCGCCGCGGCGGTGCAATGGCGCCCGAACGATCAGTGGGACGCCAGCCTGCAGTTCCTGCGCTCGTCGGCCTTCATGGCCTCGTCCGAGCACGCGGTTGGCTTCAATCCCGGTTCGGGCAACGGCCCGGCCGCGGGAACCACCTTCACCTACGACGCCGACGGTCAGTTCCAGAAGGGTACGCTGGCCGGCTCGCCGGGCGGGACCAGCCTGGGCTCGTCGACCATCGACACCCGCTATACCGATCGCAGCTCGGTGACCTCCGACTATGCGCTCAACGTGAAGTACAATCCCAATGACAAGTGGGCGTTCACGGGCGACCTCCAATATATCTACGCCAAGACCAAGACCGTTGATCTGACGGCGTTCAACGCGCTCAGCGGCGATGCGTCGCCGGCCAGCCTGGACGCGACCGGCAGCCTGCCGGTCATCACGATGAACAACGACAAGGCCTATACGTCAAACCCGGCCAGCTACTACCTGCTGGCGGCGATGGATCACCACGATCGCAACGAGGCCAGCGAGCTGGCCGAACGCCTGGACGGCGCCTACACCTTCGATGACGGCGGCTGGCTGCGGTCGTTCCGGTTCGGCGTGCGCAACACCTATCGCCAGTCCACCACCCGCGAGACCGCCTACCGTTGGGACTCCGTGGCCCCCAGCTGGTCGGGCCCCTCGATCGACAAGCTGGCCGACTATCAGGGCTATTACGGCCTCTATCCGTTCGACGACTATTTCCGGGGCGACGCGCAACTGCCGGCGACCTTCGTCATGCCGACTTCCAGCTTCGTGGATGAATACGGCAAGATTTCCACGGTCATCGGCAAGATCGCCGCGGCGAACGGCGGCGGCTGGCGGCCCTTCAACGGCGACTTCGAGGACCAGAGCTCGGCGGGCGGCAAGGGCAGCACCAACCACCAGAAGGAAAAGACCCTGTCGGCCTATGCCCTGCTGCGGTTCGGCAATGAGGTGTCCCTGGGCGGCGAAAGCCGCGAGATCGACGGCAATATGGGCCTGCGCATCGTCAAGACCGAGGCCACCAGCCAGGGCCTGCAGGTCTTCACGACCAACACCCAGGGCACCGTGCCGGTCCAGGATCTGAAATTCGCCAACGGGGCCAAGAGCGCCTTTATCGGCGGCCGCGACTATCTGAACGTTCTGCCCAGCCTGAACGTGCGCCTGAAAGTCACGCCGGACATGTTTGTCCGCTTCGCGGCGGCCAAGGCGATCGTCCGCCCCGACTTTTCGCAGATGCAGCCGAACTACACGATCAGCGCCACCAACGGCTTCCTGGTCGGCGGCGCGTGCGCCAATTCGATCCCCGGCGGCGCCCAGGCCAACTGCGTCTATCAGTATACGGCCAACGCCGGTAACCCGGACCTGAAGCCGACCCGCTCCACCCAGTACGACCTGGCCTATGAGTGGTATTTCGCCTCGACCGGCAGCCTGACGGCGACGGTGTTCTACAAGGACATCTACAACTTCATCACCAACGGCTCGCAGAACCTCAGCTTCACCAACAATGGCGTGAACCGCACCGTCCAGGTGGTTCAGCCCTACAATGCCGGCCACGGCTCCATCAAAGGCTTCGAGGTCGCCTACCAGCAGTATTATGACTTCCTGCCCGGCGCCCTGAGCGGGCTCGGCGTTCAGGCCAACTTCACCTATGTCCAGAGCAAGGGGTCCCGCAACGCCGCTTCCAACCCCTATGACACCACCCAGGTCGGCAATATCACCAAGCATGGCGACGAGCTGCCGCTCGAGGGTCTGTCGAAGAAGAGCTACAACGTCGCGGCGCTGTATGATCTGGGCAAGGTCTCGGCGCGCCTGGCCTATAACTGGAGAGAGCGTTATCTGCTGACCACCACGGCGGCGAACATCAACATTCCAGCCTGGTACGATGACTACGGTCAGCTGGACGGCTCGGTGTTCTACACCGTCAACGACAACCTCAAGGTCGGCTTCCAGGCGGTGAACCTGACCAACACCCGGACCAAGATCCTGGTCAGCTATCCAGGCAAGCCGGAAGAGGGCCTGACCGGTCACAACTGGGTCGTGGCCGATCGGCGCTACTCGCTGGTGCTGCGCGGCACGTTCTAGCGCCGCGCGAAACTCCACACCGATCCCCCTGTCCCCCGATCATGATCGATTGCGGGCAGGGGGCTTAGTGGTCGAGACGCGGATGTCTAGCGTCGGCGCCCTGACCCTCATGAGATGACGCCCATGACTGAACACAAGCCTCGCAAGTTCGTCGTCGTGGGCGGCGGCACGGCCGGCTGGATGGCCGCCGCCGTCCTGGTCCATGCCCTGAAGAACCGGGTCGGTTCGGTGGAGCTGGTCGAATCCGAGGACATCGGCACGGTGGGCGTCGGCGAGGCGACCATTCCGCCGATCCAGTTCCTCAATAGCCTGTTGGGGATCGACGAGTTCGACTTCGTCCGAAAGACTCAAGCCACCTTCAAGCTGGGCATCGAGTTCAAGGACTGGACCCGAAAGGGCCATGCCTATTTCCACCCCTTTGGCGCGCACGGCATGCCGATCGAAGCGGTCTCGTTTCATCACTACTGGATGCGGCTGCGCCAGAACGGCGACACCAGTCTGCTGGATGACTATTCCATGGCCACAGTGGCGGCCCGCATGGGCAAGTTCGCCGTGCCGCCCAAGGAGCTGCCGCCGGGCGTGCCGGGGCTGGGCTATGCCTATCATTTCGACGCGGGTCTCTACGCCGGCTATCTGCGCGGCTACGCCGAGGCGCGGGGCGTGCGTCGGACCGAGGGCAAGATCCAGGCGGTCAAGCTGCGCGCCGCCGACGGCTTCGTCGAGGCGTTGGACCTGGAGGGCGGGCGGCGGGTCGAGGGCGACTTCTTCATCGACTGCTCGGGCTTCAGAGCCCTGCTGATCGAGGGCGCGCTGGAGACTGGCTATGAAGACTGGTCCCACTGGCTGCCTTGCGATCGCGCCCTGGCCGTCCCCTGCGAGAGCGTCAGCCCGCTGACGCCCTTCACCCGGTCGACCGCGAGGCCGGCGGGCTGGCAATGGCGCATCCCGCTGCAACATCGCATCGGCAACGGCTATGTCTATTCCAGCGGCTTCATCAGCGACGACGAAGCCGCCGCCACCCTGATGGCCAATCTGGACGGCGCGCCCCTGGCCGATCCGCGGCCGCTGCGCTTCACCACCGGGCGGCGCAAAAAGTCCTGGAACCGCAATGTCGTGGCGCTGGGCCTGGCCGCCGGGTTCATGGAGCCTCTGGAATCCACCAGCATCCATCTGGTGCAGACCGGCGTGTTCCGGTTGCTGTCCCTGTTGCCGGTCAAGGATCACGACGCGGCCACGGAGGCGGAATATAATCGCCTGACCCAGATCGAATATGAGCAGATCCGGGATTTCCTGATCCTGCACTACCACGCCACCGAGCGGGATGACTCGCCGCTCTGGGACTATTGCCGGACGATGGCGATCCCCGAGAGCCTGCGACACAAGATCGAGCTGTTCCGCAGCCGGGCCCGCATCGCGCGCTTTGACGACCAGCTGTTCGCCGAGCCCAGCTGGCTGGCGGTGTTCCTGGGGCAAGGGATCGAGGCGCAGGACTATGACCGTCTCGCCGACGCGCCCGCCTTGGCCGATGTGGCGGGAAAGCTCGCGGGCGTCCGGGGCGGAATTCACAACCTGGCGTCGCGCCTTCCCACCCATGAACAGTTCATCGCGGCGACCTGCCGGGCCGAGCGCTTGGGAGAGACGGTCAAATGATAGCGCTATCAATTCGCTTGCGGGCTGTATTTGTATGACTATGGTTGCACCATGCGACGCTGAAGGATCCGAGTGTGTCCGTCAGTCGCGCCGGGGGCTCCAACCGGTCCCCTCGCGCCACGCGCGGCTTCTCTCTCCCCGAAGCCGCGCGGCATTTTTCCCGCGCATCGCCTCCTGCGGCGATGCGCGGATTTTTTCCTCGGCGCGTTCGAAGGGGATGATTTTCCGGCATGGCTCGGACAATCGTCAGACAAATAGAGAGATCGGCGACACCGATAGCGCGACGCTCGGCCCTTGGGGTGAGCCCAGCGCCAGAAACACGGGGACGAAACGATGACCGGGTTCAAGCCCTGCGGATTTCCGCGCGCCGCCCTGATCGCCATGGCGGCGGCTCTGATCGGCGGTTTCGCTCAGGCCGCGGAACCGCCACGGCTGGTCGAGAAGGCGGGCCGCCACGCCCTGATGGTGGATGGCGCGCCGTTCCTGATCCTGGGCGCCCAGGTCAATAATTCCAGCGCCTGGCCCTCGCAGATGGACAAGGTCTGGCCCGCCATCCAACAACTGGGCGCCAACACCGTCCAGGTCCCGATCGCCTGGGAGCAGATCGAGCCCACCGAGGGCAAGTTCGATTTCAGCTATCTGGATCTGCTGCTGACCCAGGCCCGCGACCACAAGGTGCGGCTGGTTCTGCTGTGGTTCGGGACTTGGAAGAACTCCGCGCCGTCCTACGCGCCCGAATGGGTGAAGCTGGACGACAAGCGCTTCCCGCGCCTGATCAAGAAGGACGGCCAGCGCTCGTATTCGATGTCGCCCCTGGCTCAGTCGACGCTGGACGCCGACCGCAAGGCCTTCGTGGCCCTGATGACCCATCTGAAGGTCGCCGATCCCGAAAATACGGTGATCATGGTCCAGGTCGAGAACGAGACCGGGACCTATGGCAGCGTGCGCGACTATTCGCCGGCCGCCCAGACGCTGTTCAACGGGCCCGCGCCGGCCGCCCTGGTCAAGGCGGTGAAGACCAAGCCGGGAACCTGGAGCCAGGCCTTCGGCAAGGACGCCGACGAGTACTTCCACGCCTGGTGCATTTCGCGCTTCGTCGATCAGGTCACGGCCGCGGGCAAGGCGGTCAAGCCCCTGCCCATGTACGTCAACGCCGCCCTGCGCGATCCCGTGAAGGACCAGGACCCGGTGACCTATTCCTCCGGCGGACCAACCCATAATGTGCTGGATGTCTGGAAGGCCGGGGCCCCGTCGATCGATCTGATCGCCCCCGACATCTACATGCCGGAGTCCGACAACTATTTCGCCGTGCTCAAGCATTACGACCGGCCCGACAACGCCCTGTTCGTGGCCGAGACCGGCAACGCCATCCCCTATGCCCGCTACCTGTTCCAGGCGCTCGGCCGGCAGGGGATCGGCTTCTCGCCGTTCGGCATGGATTTCACCGGCTACGCCAACTATCCGCTGGGCGCGGCCAAGTTGGATCCCGCCACGCTCGAAGCCTTCGCCGCCAACTATCGGCTGTTCGCGCCGATGGCCCGCGACTGGGCCAGGCTGTCGTTCGAGAAGCCTGTCTGGGGCGGGTCGGAGCCCGATGATCGCGCCGCCCAGTCGACGACGATGGGCGACTGGCGCGTCACGCTGCACTACGGCAAGTGGCAGTTCGGCGCCTCGGACTGGGCCTGGCTGAAGGACCGTCCGGTGGATCCCTCGGGCCTGAACGGCGGCGCGGTTCTGGCCCAGCTTTCGCCCAATGAATTCCTGGTCACCGGCCGCAACGCCCGGGTCGAGTTCGGCCGCGCCAAGGACGGCAAGTCGATGCTGATGGCCCGGGTCGAGGAGGGCCATTTCGACAACGGGCAGTGGGTGTTCGACCGCCTGTGGAACGGCGACCAGATCGATTACGGCCTCAACTTCACCGGCGGCCAGCAAGTGCTGCGGGTCAAGCTGGCCACCTACTGACCACACAAGAAAACTGTCCGGGGGAACCCAAGATGCGCGCCTTCCAACTGAACCGACGGGGTCTGGCCTTGGGCCTGGCCCTGGCCCTGACCGCCTCGACTTCGGCCCTGGCGCTGGAGGCGGGCTTCGAAAAGACCGCCGACGGCGTGATCGTCAGCCCGGCCTCGGGTCCGGCCAAGCGGGTGCGGCTGCAGGTGATGAGCGACCGGGTCATCCACGTGACCGCGACGCCGACCGACAGCCTGGAGGTTCCGGCCAGCCTGATGGTCACGGCGACGCCCAGGACCTCCGGCTTCACGGTCAAGACCGTAGGCGGCAAGGTGGTGCTGAAGGCCGGCAAGGCCACGGCGGAGGTCGCTCTGAGCGACGGCGCGGTGGCGTTCAAGGACGCGTCGGGCAAGACCGTTCTGGCCGAGCAGGGGCGTCAGGCCTTCAAGCCGCTGACCCTCGATGGCGAGGGCTTCTACGCCGTCACCCAGCGGTTCAATCCGAATACGGACGAGGCCTTCTACGGCCTGGGCCAGCACCAGAACGGCCAGATGAACTATCATGGCCAGGACGTTGAACTGGCCCAGTACAACCGCGACATCGCCGTGCCGTTCGTGCTGTCCAGCCGCAACTACGGCGTGCTCTGGGAGAACAATGGCATCACCCGGTTCGGTGATCCCACGCCCTATGAGCTGGCCTCGCGCGACCTGAAGATCTTCGACGCGGGCGGCAAGGCCGGCGGCTTCACGGCCAGGTACTATGTCAACGGCGCGCTGAAGCTGACCCGCGTCGAGCCGGACATAAATTATCGCTATCTGAAGGACCTGCCCAACTGGCCGGCCGAACTGACCGGCCCCGACAAGAAGCCGATGCGCGGCGCCAGCGTGGTCTGGGAAGGCGCGGTCGAGCCGTCGGTCTCGGGCGTGCAGAAGTTCAAACTCTACGCGTCCAGCTACGCCAAGCTCTATGTCGACGGCAATCTTGTCATCGATAGGTGGCGGCAGAACTGGAACCCGTGGTTCCACAATTTCACCGCCCCGATGAAGGCCGGGTCTCGCCACAAGATCCGCGTCGAGTGGGATCCCAACGACGGCTATATCGGCCTTGTCCACAACAACCCAATGCCGGCGGCGCAGCAGATGTCGCTGACGATGACCTCCGACGTCGCCCATGCGATCGACTACTATTTCGTCGGCGGCGACAGCCTGGACCAGGTTGTCAGCGGCTATCGCGAACTGACCGGCAAGGCCGTGGCCATGCCGCGTTGGGCCTATGGCTTCTGGCAGAGCCGCCAGCGCTATGAGGACCAGGATCAGATCGTCGGGGTGCTGAAGGAGTACCGCGATCGCAAGCTGCCGATCGATAATGTCGTGATGGACTGGCGCTACTGGAAGGACGACAGCTGGGGCAGCCACAAGTTCGACGAAACGCGCTTCCCCGATCCCCAGAAGATGCTGGACGACATCCACGGGATGAACGGCCACTTCATGATCTCGATCTGGGCCAAGTTCTATCCGACCACCGAGCACTACAAGGAGCTCGACGCCAAGGGCCACATGTATCACCGCAATATCGAGCAAGGCGCGCTCGACTGGGTGGGCCCCGGCTATCTGAACTCGTTCTACGACCCCTATTCCAAGGAGGCGCGCGACATCTACTGGCGCCAGGTCAAGGACAGCCTGAAGGGCTATGGCGTCGACGCCTGGTGGATGGACAGCGATGAGCCGGACATGCACTCCAACCTCGACATCCCCGAGCGCACCTTGCGCATGGGGCCCACGGCGATGGGGCCGGGCGCGGCGTTCTTCAATTCCTACCCGCTGATCCACACCACCGGCGTTTTCGAGGGCGAGCATGAGCTGAGCCCCGACAAGCGCAGCTTCATCCTGTCGCGCTCGGGCTTCGGCGGCATCCAGCGCAACGGCGTGGCCCTGTGGAGCGGCGACGTGGTGGCCCGCTGGGACGACCTGAAGGATCAGATCTCGGCCGGGGTGAACCTCTCGATGTCGGGCATTCCCAACTGGACGACCGACATCGGCGGCTTCTCGGTGGAGGATCGCTATACCAACAAGGACCCCGCCCACTGGGCCGAATGGCAAGAGCTGAACCTGCGCTGGTTCCAGTTCGGGGCTTTCAGCCCGCTGTTCCGCAGCCACGGCGAGTTTCCGTTCCGCGAGATCTACAATCTCGCCGACGCCGGGACCGAGGTTTATCAGGCCCTGGCCTGGTACGACGAGCTTCGCTACCGGCTGATGCCCTACACCCTGACCCTGGCGGGTGATGTCTATCACCGCGACGGCAGCATCATGCGCGGCCTGGTCATGGACTTCCCCAACGACCTCAAGGCGCGGGACGTCAATGACGAGTACCTCTATGGCTCGGCGTTCCTGGTCGCTCCGGTGACGGCGTTCAAGGCTCGCTCGCGCGCGGTCTACCTGCCGGCCGGGGCCACCTGGTATGACTTCCAGAGCGGCGAGGCCCATGCGGGCGGCCAGACGATCAAGGCCGACGCGCCGCTGTCGCGCATGCCGCTGTTCGTCAAGGCCGGCTCGATCGTGCCGACCACGACCGTGCAGCAATATGTCGGCCAGACGCCCGACGCGCCGATCACTCTGGTCGTCTACACCGGCAAGAACGGCGCGTTCGAGCTCTATGAGGACGACGGCCTCAGCAACGGCTACACCCGCGGCGCCTATAGCCGCATCCCGATCTCGTATGATGACGCGTCAGGCCGGGTGACCATCGGCGCGCGCTCGGGATCGTTCGCGGGCATGGCCGATCAGCGGGTGTTCAAGGTCCGCTTCATCGGCGACGGCGCCAAGCCGATCGACTTCGACACCGTTGACGCGACGGTCGACTATGCCGGCCAGCCGGTGGTGGTGACGCGCGGGAAGTAGCGAGGGTGGGCGGCGAGGCCCTAGCCTTGCCGCCCGTCCGCCCAGAACCGGCGACCTTGCTTTTCGGAGTCGCCGCAGGAAATCCCTGATCCTCGTCATGGCCGCCGTCCGCTCGGCTTCGGCCCGCGTCTCGGGCGAATACTTCATCTGCACCAGCGCCGCCCATCAGGTCTGCGCGCGCGTCCAGTGGAAGGGCGAGGACATCAAGACGGCCGGCGACGCCACCATCAAGGCGATCGGCGACATCGGCGGCGACGGCGGTTTGATCGCCATGGACGGCAAGGGTCGGCCCGCCTTTCCGATGAACAGTTCAGGCATGTATCGCGGCTGGGCGTCCTCGACCGCGTCCGCGGCGACGGCGATCTATGCTGATGAGGCCGGCCCGCACTAAACTCTCGCGCACGCCACCACGCACAGTCCGATTCAGACTGAAAATTGCTGAATCAACGCGTCGGTCTTCTTGAGTCTATGGGCGAGGATCGGCGCCGGTCGGGAGTGTTAATGCCGATTCAGTTTCGTTATTAAATATTGATTTATGTTAATATTGAAGATCTATGTCTTAAGCATGTGACGATATGTCTTAAATCAAATTTAAATATCACTATTGCATTGTCTTTAGCGGGTAAAATGCCCGCCGACCGTCAAAATGACGCCGGACACCTTGAATAGGAGTCTTTCGTAATGGCGCTGAACAGCATCAACACGAACTCGGGCGCGATGATCGCGCTCCAGAACCTCAACTCTACAAACATGGAAACCCAGAACGTCCAGCAGCGGATCAGCACCGGTAAAAAGGTGGCGAGCGCCAAGGACAACGGAGCCATCTGGGCCACCGCCAAAAACCAGTCGGCGACCGCTTCGTCACTGAACTCGGTGAAGGACTCGCTGCAGCGTGGTCAGTCGACCATCGACGTGGCCCTGGCCGCCGGCGATACGATCACCGACCTGCTGGGCAAGATGAAGGAAAAGGCCCTGGCCGCTTCCGACACCTCGCTCAACACCGCCAGCTTCAACGCCCTGCAGTCTGACTTTAACTCCCTGCGCGACCAGGTGACCAAGGCCGCCTCGAACGCCAAGTTCAATGGCGTCAGCATCGCCGATGGCACCACCGCTTCGTTGACCTTCCTGGCCAACTCCGATGGCTCGGGCTTCACCGTCGCCGCCAAGACCCTGACCCTCGCGGGCATCGGTCTTTCGGCGTCCTCGACCTTCGCGACCGCAGCGGCCGCCAAGACCATGATCACCACGGTCTCGACGGCCCTGCAGACTGCCACCAACAAGCTGGCCTCGCTGGGCACCAACTCGACTGGCCTCGATACCCACCTGACCTTCGTCGGCAAGCTGCAAGACGCCCTCGACGCCGGCGTGGGTAATCTGGTCGACGCCGACCTGGCCAAGGAAAGCGCCAAGCTGCAGTCGCTGCAAACCAAGCAGCAACTGGGCATCCAGGCGCTGTCGATCGCGAACTCCACAAGTTCCTCGATCCTCAGCCTGTTCCGTTAAGACGCATACTCGTCGACTATTGGTCGGCAGTGGGGCGAGCCTTAGGGCTCGCCCCTTTTCTTTTGGCTGTATCACGATGGAGCTATCGTTGCGTATTTACTAAGTCTTTATCTAAAGATAGATTTTTCAATTACTTAAAAATCGTCGATTTTTGAATTTGTTAAAAGCAAATTACCGCTGATTTTTATGATGTTAACGCAAGGTTTCTCCATTAGTTATGTGGAAACATTCAATCAACTGTATCGAAATATCATTGTTATATGGTCGTTATGGGCAAAACGCTCTCCGGCTGTCAAAACGACGTCGGAACAACTCAATAGGAGTGTTTCGTGATGGCGTTGAATAGCATCAACACAAACGCGGGGGCGCTCACCGCCCTGCAGAACCTGAACGGCACCAGTTCGGAACTGGCCACCGTCCAGCAGCGCATCAGCACCGGCAAGAAGATCGGCAGCGCCAAGGACAATGGCGCGATCTGGGCCACCGCCAAGAACCAGTCAGCGACCGCCCGGTCGATCAATTCGGTGAAGGACTCGCTGCAACGCGGGCAATCGACCATCGACGTCGCGCTGGCCGCAGGCGACACCATCACCGATCTGCTGAGCAAGATGAAGGAAAAGGCCCTGGCGGCTTCCGACACCTCGCTGAACACCTCCAGCTTCACCGCCCTGAAGGCCGATTTCGAGTCCCTGCGCGATCAGGTGACCAAGGCCGCCACCAACGCCAAGTTCAACGGCGTCAGCATCGGTGATGGCTCGACCACCCAGCTGACCTTCCTGGCCAACACGGACGGCTCGGGCTTCACCATCAACGCCAAGACCCTGTCCCTGGCCGGCCTGGGCCTGTCGACGACCGCGACCTTCGCCAACGCCGCAGCCGCCAAGACCATGATCGGGTCGATCAGCACGGCCCTGGAAACGGCGACCAACAAGCTGGCCTCACTGGGCACCAGTTCGATGGGTCTCGACACCCACATGACCTTCGTCGGCCGGCTGCAGGACAGCCTCGACGCCGGCGTGGGCAACCTG
>JAHINZ010000386.1 GCA_018895795.1 Alphaproteobacteria bacterium | reverse complement strand
ACCACGCGCCGGCCGGCGCGATCCCGGCCGGCCAGGGTCCGGGCTATCTGGACCGCACGGTCTGGTCGCCGAACATGTGCTGGCCGCTGGCCGAGGCCGGCTTCCCGAACTCGCAGGTCTACGGCCCCGGCGGCGGCATGGGTCCGCCCGGCAAGCCCAGCCAGTGCGATGCGCTGAACTACAGCCTGCCCTGGCACGACACCTTCTGCGAGGCCCGCTCGCGCGCGAACCCGCTGTGCGCCGGCGCCGGCACGGGTCACCAGGGGCAGGACATCCGTCCGGCCACCTGCAAGAAGAACGAGCACTGGGCGGTGGCGACCGAGGCTGGAACGATCACCGATATCGGGACCTACACCGTGACCTTGGTGGCCCAGGCCCAGCCCCACTTCACCTATCGCTACCTGCACATGCAGATGGCCACCCTGGCGGTCCACGAAGGCGACAGCGTCACGGCCGGCCAGAAGCTGGGCAAGGTGTCCAATGACTTCGGCGGGACGCCGACGACGATCCACCTGCATTTCGAAATGCGGGCCGGCCTGGCCGGCATGACGACCGACGGCAAGCCGGTGGCGCTGCACACCTTCATTCCGCCCTATCTGAGCCTGGCCGAGGCCTATCAGCGCAAGTTGAACGGCGCGACCTGCGGCTAGACTACGGCGGCTTTCAGAAAGGCCGTCATCTGGGCCAGCATCGGGGTCTTGCTCCGAAACGGTCGTGACAGGGCCAGAACCGTGTCGCTGTGATCCAGTCCCGCATAATGGCGCTCCTCGACCCTGGCCCCCGCCTCGCGCAAGGCGGCGGCCAGTTTACGGGTGTTGCGGGGGCGAACCGTAGTGTCGGCGTCGCCCGTGGCCAGGAAGGCCGCCGGCGAGTCGGCCCGGGCGTAGAGCAGGGGCTGGGTGGACGGTAGGTCCAAAGCCTGCCCGAACGTGCGCCGGGTGACCGGACCGTCCAGCGGCAGGAAGTCGTAAGGCCCCGAAAGGCCCGCGAAGGCGCGCACGACCCTGGGGTCGATGCCCACCGCCGTCAGATAGCGCGGATCAAGGGCCAGCATGGCGGCGTTATAGGCCCCGGCGGAATGGCCGACCAGCACGACCCGCCGGGGGTCTCCGCCGAGGGCCGCCGCGTTGTCGACGGTCCACCGAACAGCCTCGGCGCAATCATCCAGGAAATCCGGGAACGTGACGTCGGGATAGAGCCGGTAGTCGGGCACGATCGTCAGGAAGCCCTGAGCGGCGATGGCCCGCCCCGCCCAAGCGTAGTCGCCGCGTCGCCCTGAGTCCCACGAGCCGCCATAGAAGAACACGGCCACCGGTTCGGCGCCGGTCGCGCCAGGCGGCGCGAAGACGTCCAGCTTTCGCCTTGGCCCGGCGCCGTACGCCACCCCCTGACGCGGGCTTCTGGCCGCGTCCTTGGGCGTGAAGGTCGCGAACAGCGACAGGGGCGAACAGGCGCTCGCCAAGGATCCCGCCAGGGCGGTCAAACCGACCCGTCGGGTCATAGAACCTCTCGTCACGCCCCACTCCTCTTCGTCGTTGTCCTAGATACGGGCAAGGTCGCGGATTGGACGAACGCTTTAACGCCACTGGGCCGGCTTGCCGACGGCGCCCGCCCCTCGCCCGACCGGGAACGCGGTGACGCCGTCACCTTGCCGTGGAAAGCGCTTTCACAGCCTGAAGCCGCCGGCGATGATCTTGGCGTGGACGGCCTTGGTCAGCTTCACATAGCCCTTCGCGGAACTGCGGAAGAACAACGGGTCCTTGACGTTGGCGGGGTCGAAGCCTTCGGCGACCAGATCCACCTTACGGTATTTGAAGGTCCCGGTCGTCTCGATCGCGCCCTGCAGCCGCACGAAAATCGGTCGGGCATAGGCCGGAAGCTCGCGATCGACTTGCTCGGCCAGCGTCTTGATATCGAAACCCGGCTCGACGACCAGCGACGCCATGCCCGCCTTGCCGTCCAGGTCGCCGACCTTGACGCCATAGACATTGACCTCGATCACCCCAGGCACGCCGGCCAAGCGCTCGGAGACCTCGCTGGTGGCCACGTTCTCGCCTTTCCAGCGGAAGGTGTCGCCGATGCGGTCGACGAAATAGATGTAGCCATCGCTGTCGGTGCGCATCAGGTCGCCGGTCCGGAACCAGGCGTCACCCTTGACGAACACGTCGCGCAGAATCTTCTTCTCGGTCGCGGATTTGTCGGCATAGCCGGAGAAATTGGATCTCGCGTCGCTGGCGATCTGGCCGATGCATTCGCCGATGTCGCCCGGCGCGCACTCGATGCAACAGCCGTCAGGACCGCGAACCGGCATCTCGGCCTCAAGGTCGAACTTGACGATACGGCTGTTGAACTTGTTCTTCAGATAGCTGGGAATACGTCCGATGGCCCCGCGCCGACCGTCGAAATTGAACATCGACACATT
>JAHINZ010000385.1 GCA_018895795.1 Alphaproteobacteria bacterium | reverse complement strand
GGGCTTCAGGCCCAGGGCCTCGCCCATTTCCTTGCTGCCGATCAGCACGCCGGCGGCGCCATCGACGATGCCCGAGCTGTTGCCCGCGTGGTGGACGTGGTTGATCTTTTCCACCTGCGGATAGCGCTGGGTGACCACGGCGTCGAAGGCCATCTCGCCCATGTCCGTGAACGAGGCGTTCAGCGAGGCCAGGGTCTGCATGGTGGTCGAGCCGCGCACGGTCTCGTCGTGATCCAGGATCGTCAGGCCCAGCTGGTCCTTCACGCCGATCACCGACTTCTTGAAGCGGCCGTCGGCCCAGGAGGCGGCGGCGCGGCGCTGGCTTTCGACGGCATAGGCGTCGACGTCATCGCGGCTGAAGCCGTACAGCGAGGCGATCAGGTCGGCCGAAACGCCTTGCGGGGCGAAATAGGTCTTGAAGGCCGAGGACGGGTCGGTGGGCCAAGCGCCGCCGTCGCTGCCCATGGGCACGCGGCTCATGCTCTCGACGCCGCCGCCGATCGCCATGCCGGCTTCGCCGCTGATCACCTTGGCGGCGGCCATGTTCACGGCTTCCAGGCCCGAGGCGCAGAAGCGGTTGATCTGCACGCCGGCGACGCTTTCGGCGTAGTCGGCGGTCAGGGCGGCGGTGCGGGCGATGTCGCTGCCCTGTTCGCCGACCGGGGCGACGCAGCCGAGGATAACGTCGTCGACATAGGACGTGTCGAGATTGTTACGGTCGCGGAGCGCCTCCAGGACCTGGGTGGCGAGGGACAGCGACGTGATCTCGTGCAGAGACCCGTCCTTCTTGCCCTTGCCGCGCGGGGTGCGCACGGCGTCGAAGATATAAGCGTCGGCCATTTGATGGCTCCTTCCTGCGTATCTTTAAGCGGGTAACCCCAAGGGCGAGCCCTCGGGGGAGTCTTGCAGCGCCGGCTCGACTCGCACATCCGTGCGGACCGAATTGGCGATGAAACAGGCGTGGTGGGCGGCCTCGTGCAGGGCCGTCAGGGTCGCTTCGTCGGGCGCGTCGCCGGCGAAGGCGATGTCGGGCCGCAGGGTGACCACTCCGATCCATTGCCGGCCGTTCGCGTCCTTGAGCATCAGCCCCTCGGCCGGATCGGTGTAACGGGTGACCACGAATTTGGCGCGCCGGGCCAGGTCCAGAAAGGTCAGCATGTGGCAGGCCGACAGGGCCGCGACAAACATCTCCTCGGGATCGACCCCGGCCGGATCCGACCAGGGCAGGGGGACCACGGCGGGCGAGGCCGAACCGGCCGCGGTGACGCCGCCGTCGAACGACAGGGTGTGGGCCCGACTGTAGTGGCCCTTGGGGAAGTCCGCGCCGGGCTCCAGGGCCCAGCTGATGGTGGCGGTGTGGATGGACATCAGCAGGGCCCACTCAAAGCCGGCCTTCCTGGGCCTTGTGCCCAGGATCCATGTTCGAGGCAGGCGATGAGCATCATATCTTGCCCGCCGAAAGATCCAGCGCACGGACCAAAGTCCGCCGTGGCGGAACCATGGGTCCTGGGCACAAGGCCCAGGAAGGCAGATTTTGGTTGGGCGTGAGAGGGCATCACTTCCACGTCCCGATCGGGGCCCGGGCCAGCGGCTTGCAGATCAGGCCGCGCGCCGAAGCCTTGGCGCTGTAGGTCACGCGATAGCCGAAGTCCGGGGCCGGAAGCGTGCAGGCGGTGAAGCCCGAGGTCGTCACTTCCAGGGACCAGGTCGCGATCTTCGAGCGCAGGAGATTGTTGCAGACATCCTGGCCCGGCCGCAGAGCCAGGCTGAAGTCGCCGGGTTGCGGGCGCTTGCCCACCAGCTTGCCGGAAAAGGTCAGTGGCCGACGCCCGGGCTCGGCGCGGACGCAGACGACCGCGGCGCGGGCGTCGGGTGCGGGCGGGGCGTCGGCCAGGATCATTACAGCGTCCTCGCGATCAGGATCTTCATCACCTCGTTAGTACCGCCATAGATCCGCTGGACGCGGCTGTCGCGGTACATCCGGGCGATCGGATACTCGTTCATGAAGCCATAGCCGCCGAACAGCTGCAGACAGCGGTCGACGATCTTGTTCTCCAGGTCGCTGACCCAGTACTTGGCCATCGAGGCGGTCGAGGCGTCCAGCTTGCCGGCCAGGTGCTGTTCGATGCAGTGATTGATGAACACCCGGGCGACGGTCGCTTCGGTCTTGCATTCGGCCAGCACGAACTGGGTGTTCTGGAAGTCGAGGATCGCCTTGCCGAACGCCTTGCGCTCCTTGACATAGGCGATGGTCAGCTCCAGCGCCCGCTCGATGGTGGCCATGCCCTGAACGCCGATGTTCAGGCGCTCCTGCGGCAGCTGGCCCATCAGCTGGAAGAAGCCCTGACCCTCGTCGACGCCCAGCAGGTTCTCGGTCGGAACCTTGACGTCGTTGAAGAAGAGCTCGGAGGTGTCCTGGGCTTCCTGGCCCAGCTTGTCGAGATTGCGGCCGCGCTCAAACCCTTCGGCACCGTCGGTCTCGACGAGGATCAGCGAGGTGCCGCGCGCGCCGGCGGCGGCGTCGGTCTTGGCCACCACGATGATCAGATTGGCGGTCTGGCCGTTGGTGATGAAGGTCTTGGAGCCGTTGATGACGTACTGGTTGCCGACCTTCTTGGCGGTGGTCTTGATGCCCTGAAGGTCAGAGCCCGCGCCGGGTTCGGTCATGGCGATCGCCCCGACCAACTCGCCGGTGGCCATTTTGGGCAGCCAGCGGCGCTTCTGCTCCTCGGTCCCGTAATGGACGAGGTAGGGCATGATGATGGCGTTGTGCAGGCTGATGCCGAAGCCATCCACGCCCTTGAGGCCCAGCAGTTCCATCAGCACGACCTCGTGACGATAGTCGCCGCCGGCCCCGCCATATTCCTCCGGCACGGAGAGGCCCAGCAAGCCGGCCTCCCCCGCCTTGGTCCACATGTCACGATCAACGCAGTGGTTCTTGCGCCACTGGGCGACCGTCGCCTCAGGCGCGTGCTCATCGAAGAACTTGCCGACCGCGTCTTCAAAGATCGCGATGTCTTCTTCGGCCATGAAGCCGGGTTTTGCGACGTCGAGCACGCTCATGATCAGAAAGCCTCCGCAGGCAGCGCCATCAGGGTCGCTGAACCGGTCTTGAGCTTGGTCAGGTGCGCCCCAGCGTCAGGCAAGATGCGTTCGATGAAATATTGCGCCGTGACCACCTTGGTCGAATAGAACGGATCGGACGATCCGGCCGCGATCTTGGCCTGGGCCGCCTTGACCTGCAGGGTCCACATATAGGCCAGTCCCGTCAGGCCAAACAGGTGCATGTAGTCGGTCGAGGCCGCACCGGCATTGTCGGGGTTCTGCAGACCGTTCTGCATCAGCCACATCGTGCCCTCCTGCATCTGGGCCTTCACCTCGGCCAGGGCGGTGATGAAGGGCTTGAGGCCTTCGTCGGTGTCGTTCTCGCCGATGAACTGGTCGATTTCCTGGAAGAAGGTCATCACCGCGCGGCCGCCCTTGGAGGCCAGCTTGCGGCCGACCAGGTCCAGGGCCTGGATGCCGTTGGTGCCCTCATAGATCAGGGCGATGCGGCAATCGCGCATGAACTGGCTGACCGGGAAGTGCTCTGTGAAGCCGCTGCCGCCATGCACCTGCACCGCGTCCGAACAGACCTTGAAGCCCTTGTCGGTCAGGTAGCCTTTCAGCACCGGGGTCATCAGGCCCATATAGTCCTCGGCCTTTTCGCGCACCTTCTCGTCGGGGTGGGCGTGGGCCAGGTCGCCGTGCAGGGCGGTCCAGAACAGGAAGGCGCGGCCGCCTTCGATCAGGGCCTTGCTCTCCAGCAGCATGCGCCGCACGTCGGGGTGGACGATGATCGGATCGGCCGGGCCGTCGGCGTTCTTGGGGCCGGTCAGCGAGCGGCCCTGCAGGCGGTCCTTGGCGAAGGCGACGGCGGCCTGATAGGCGGCCTCGCCCTGGGCCACGCCCTGCATGCCGACGCCCAGGCGGGCCTCGTTCATCATCACGAACATGATCTTCAGGCCGGCGTTCTCGCCGCCGATCAGCCAGCCCTTGGCGTCATCATACTGCATCACGCAGGTGGCGTTGCCGTGGATGCCCATCTTCTCTTCCAGGCCCACGCACTTGACGCCTGTATTGCGCGCGCCGGCCGTCCCGTCTTCCTTGGGCAGGAACTTGGGCACGATGAACAGGCTGATGCCCTTGACGCCGGCCGGGGCGCCTTCGATGCGGGCCAGCACCAGATGGATGATGTTGCCCGACATGTCGTGCTCGCCCGCCGAGATCCAGATCTTCTGGCCGGTGATGCGGTACGAGCCGTCCGCTTCCGGAACCGCCTTGGTGCGCAGCAGGCCCAGATCGGTGCCGCAATGCGGCTCGGTCAGGTTCATGGTGCCGGTCCATTCGCCGGTCACCATCTTGGGCAGATAGAGCTCCTTCTGCGCATCGGTGCCGCCGGTGTGGATGGCCGAATAGGCGCCGTGGGCCAGGCCCGGATACATCGAGAAGGCCATGTTGGCCGAGCTCGACATCTCGCTGAACGCCAGGTTGACGACGTGCGGCAGGCCCTGGCCGCCATAGGCCGGGTCCGAGCCCAGGCCGGTCCAGCCGCCGGCGCACAGTTGCTTGTAGGCGTCCTTGAAGCCGGGCGGGGTGGTGACGGTGTTGGTCGCCGTGTCCAGCACGCAACCGGCCTTGTCGCCGACGGTGTTGAGCGGGGCCAGGACCTCGCCGGTGAACTGGGCGGCCGCCTCCAGGATCTGCTCCACCACGTCGAACGAGGCGTCGGCGAAGGCCGGCAGCTGGCTGTGCTGATCGATGTTCAGCATATCGCGCAGGATGAAGACGTGATCGCGAACGGGCGCCTGGTAGGTCATGGAAGGTCCTGGAAGAAAGGTGTTTCGAAACGAAAAGGATAGACGCGCGTCCTGGCCGGGGTCTTGGCCAGAACGCTGAACGGGAAAGTCTTACTTGCCCAGTGCGGCGTCGGCGTGACCGTCCAGCCGGGCGCGCAGCACCTGATCATAGTCGGCGGCGCGCGGCAGCAGGTCGGGGCGGATCTCGGCCAGGCGCTGTTCGAGGCGGGCGCAGGCCTGATTCAGCTCGATCAGGGCGCCGTCGATGTCATCGCGCTGCTGTTCCAGCGCCGTGGCGCGCTCGCGGAACTTCTTCAGCGACCGGGCCATCTGGGCCGCGCCGTCGTCGTTCTCGTCGTACAGGTCCAGCAGTTCGCGGATTTCCGACAGCGACAGGCCCACGCGCTTGCCGCGCAGGATCAGCTGCAGGCGGACGCGGTCCTTGTGGGAATAGACGCGGTTGAGACCCTCGCGGGCCGGCGACAACAGGCCCTTGTCTTCATAGAAGCGCAGGGCCCGGGGCGTGGCCTTGAATTCGTTGCAAAGGTTGCGGATCGTGAAAGTGCGCTCGGGGCGACGCAGGTCAGCCAACATAGAAACCTCCCAAGAGGAAAGGCCCCGCTACACGGCGAGGCCGCTTTGTTATCGTTGATCACCTTACATCCGCCTCCAATTGACGTCAACGTTTACGTAAACGTCAAGCTGGGCGGTATGAAATAGGTTTACTTTCCTATGGGCGAGGCTTATTTTCCTGCCGCTTCGACCCGTTGGATCTCACGCATGACGGCGCTTTCGCATACTGAAATCTGGACCGCGATCGATGCGCTTGCCAAGCGTTTCGACATGAGCCCGTCGGCCATGGCCAAGATGGCGGGGCTGGATCCGACCAGCTTCAACCGCTCCAAGCGCACCTCCGCCGACGCCGAGGCGCGGCCGCGCTGGCCCTCGACCGAGAGCCTGGCCAAGGTGCTGGAAGCCACCGGGGTGGGGTTTTCCGAATTCGCCGCCCTGACGGAAAGCGCCAAGCGACCCGCCGTTCGGGGCGTGCCGCTGCTGGGCTTCGCCCAGGCCGGCTCGGACGGCTTTTTCGATGATGCGGGATTCCCCGCCGGCGAAGGCTGGGACGAGATCGCCTTTCCCGGCCTGCAGGAAGACGGCGTCTATGCGCTGGAGATCGCCGGCGACTCGATGGCCCCGGTGTTCCGCGACGGCGACCGCATCCTGGTCTCGCCGTCGATCGAGCCGCGGCGCGGCGACCGGGTGGTGGTCAAGACCCACGACGGCGAGGTGATGGCCAAGGAACTGTCGCGGGTCACGGCCCGCACGATCGAACTGACCTCGCTCAATCGCGACTATGCCGATCGGGTGCTGGAACGCGGCGAGGTGGCCTGGATCGCGCGGATCCTGTGGGCCAGCCAGTAGGCGTCAGCGCGTTTAGGTGCGGGGGCAGGTCGCGTGCTGGCCCTGCAGCCAGGACATCAGGTCGCCCTCCCAGGGCGCATCGCACGAGACGTCGACGCGATACGACCCCCAGATGTCATTGTGCGCCGCTTCCACATGGGCGGCGGGGAATTTCGAGGTCAGCTCACCGAGCAGAGAATCGAATTCCGAACGATCTGACGGACGCAGGGTGAACGAAGCCATTGGCCTAACCTTGGTTTTGATCTCTAGACCCTACGCCCGCAATTGCGGACATTCCCTTAATAGGGAATTCAGACTTCATTCATCTAAGCGGACACGGTGTCGCAGGCACGGCGACTCACCGGAGGCGGGACAAGCTGGGCTGCAATTGCGCGTGGGAAGATGCTCCCCCTCTGGGGGAGCTGTCGGCGAAGCCGACTGAGGGGGCCATCTCGGCGAATGCCGCGCTGCCCCCTCCGGCCCTCCGGGCCACCTCCCCCGGAGGGGGAGGATCTTAGCCCAGCTTCTCGTCGATCAGGGCGAGGGTGCGATCCAGGCCGAAGATCGCCGCGAACGAGCCAAAGCGCGGGCCCTGGCTCTGGCCCAGCAACACTTCGTACAGGGCCTGGAACCAGGCGCGCAGGGGCTCGAAGCCGTGGTCCTTGCCGACCGCGAACACCTCGTTCTGGATCAGCTCGGCGTCCAGACAGCCGGCCGGCAGGGCCGCCAGGCGCGCGCGCAGGTCCAGCATCGCCGCGCGCTCGACATCCGTCGGGGCGCGGAAGGTCTTCGAGGGCTTCACGAAGTCCTCGTAGTAATTGATCGCATAGCCGGCCAGGCGGTCCAGCAGCGGCTGGCTTTCCGGCGTCGCGCCGTCGACATAGCGGCCCAGGAAGCCCCAGAGGATGTTCTTGGTCGAGGCGTCGGCGGCCGAAACCAGGTTCAGCATCAGGCTGAACGACACCGGTGACCCCTGCTGCGGCGGCTTGCCGGAGTGGACGTGCCAGGCCGGGTTGTCGATCGACTTGTTCGGCTCCTGCTTCTGGAACGCGTCCAGCTGCTGCAGATATT
>JAHINZ010000033.1 GCA_018895795.1 Alphaproteobacteria bacterium | reverse complement strand
GCCCTTGCGCAGCCGGTCGCCGGAGACGCCCGAGGCGTCGGCGAGCATCCGCAGGGCCAGCTGTTCGGCGCTCATTTCCAGCGAGAAGAAGGCCACAACGCCCCCTTGAACGGTCTTCTTCGTGCCGTCGGGCTGGATCTCGTAGGCGTATTTGCGGGCGATATTGAAGGCGATGTTGGTGGCCAGGGCGGTCTTGCCCATCGACGGGCGGCCTGCCAGCACCACGAGGTCGGAGGGGTGTAGGCCGCCGATCTTCTGGTCGAGGTCGGTCAGGTCGGTGGCGACGCCGGACATGCCGCCGTCACGGCTATAGGCCTCGGCGGTCATCTCGACCGCGCCGCGCAAGGCGTCGCCGAAGGTGACGAAGCCCGACGACGCCGTGCCGCTTTCGGCCAGGGTGTAAAGCTGTTGTTCGGCCGACTCGATCTGGTCGCGGGCGGGGCGGATCTCGTCGCCGCCGCCATGGGCGGCGCTAGAGATTTCGCCGCCAATGCGGATCAGGTCGCGGCGTAGCGCCAGGTCGAAGACCGCCCGGGCGTAGTCGCCGACATTCGCGGCGGGCGGGGCCCGGTCGACCAGATCGGCCAGATAGCGCAGGCCGCCCAGTTCCTCGAAGGCCGGATCCTTCTTGAATTCGTCGGCCAGCAGGATCGGCTCGGCCAACTGGCCCTTGCGGATGTGGGTCTCGATCGACTGGAACAGGCGCTGGTGGAAGGGCTCGTAGAAATGCCGCCCGTTCAGGGCGTCGGTCAGCCGCTCATAGGCCGCGTTATCATACAGCAGCACGCCCAGGAGGGCCTGCTCGGCTTCAAGATTGTGCGGCGCGACAGCGATGGTGATGTCCGCGTGGGGCGGACGCAAATCTAGAGCGGGGACAAGCGACATCGTCACAGATTAACGCGGAGCCTGGTTTTTCGCGCGGGCCGTGTGGGGTCGCGCATCAGATGAACGGGGATGTTTTGTGTATGTTCTCCCCCCGTCTCGGTGCAAGAAAAAGGGCGCGGCGATGGGTCGCCGCGCCCAGTCCAGGACTCTTGTCCAGCCTACCAGTTGACGCTGAGGCGCGTGTAGAGGAACCGGCCGTTGAAGCCGAACGGCGAGAAGCTGGTGAACGCCGTGGCGTTGGTCGTGTTGACATTCGCCGGCGTGCGGTCGGGATACTCGTCGAACAGGTTGTTGGCGCCGACCGCCAGGGTGACGTGATCGGTGAAGCCGTAGCGGGCTTCCAGGTCGACGACGGCCTTGTTGCCCGTGCTGACGTCAAAGGCGCCGCTCGGATCGTTATTGGGCGACAGGACCGTGCCGTAGAAGGTCGTCTTCAGGTTGGCGCCCCACCGATCCTTGGTCCAGTCGGCGGCCAGCGTGACCTTCTCCTTGGGCGTGCCCTTTTCGAAGGTCAGGACGTTGGCGCGACCAAACAGGGTGGGCGGCGTCGGCAGGGATGACAGGGTATTGGTGGTGGGGATTTTGGTGACGTCCGTCGTGTTGAAGTTGGCGGCGGCTGTCAGGTCGAAGACACCGGCTTCATCCGCGTCCAGGCGGTAGCGCGCGACCATGTCGACGCCCTGGGTCTCGGTCTCGACGCCGTTGATGAAGAAGCGGGCGGCCGTGACATTGAAGGGCAGAAGCAGATTGTTGATCGTCTGCTGGGTGGGCGTGCCGGTCGCCGAGCCCTGGATGTTCTCGGACAACACGATGCGGTTGTTGATGTTGATCCGATAGGCGTCGACCGTCACCTCGAACGGGCCGCGATGGAAGACCAGGCCCAGCGAATAGTTGACCGACTTTTCAGCCTCCAACGGCTTGGAGCCCAGAACCTTGGCGACCGCGCTGGTGGCCGGGAAGGTGCCGACCTCAACCGGGGTGGAAACGCCGTTGATGATGATGAAGTTGGTCGAGGTGGTGGTGAAGAACTGCTGCTGCAGGGCCGGGGCCCGGAAGCCGGTCGAGGCGGCGCCGCGGACGGCGAAGCCATCGGCCAGTTCGTAGCGCGCCGCCAGCTTGCCCGTCGTGGTCGCGCCGAAGTCGGAATAGTCCTCGTAGCGGACGGCGGCCGAGGCCGTGAACCGCTCGGTCAGGCGCGATTCCAGATCCAGATAGACGCCGACATTGTTGCGGTCCTTGGACAGTGCGTTGGAGGGCTGGAACCCAGGGAAGCCCTGGGCGCCCGCCGCCGACGTGGTGATCGGACCACGATTGTACGAGGTCGGCTCGCCGGCATGGATCGAATAGCCCTCCCAGCGCGCTTCGGCGCCGAACGCGACGTTCAGCGGCTCGAAGGCGCCGATATCGACGCCGCGCGAGACGTCCAGGCCAAAGACGGTCTGGTCATAGCTCATGCCGCCGGAGTTGAAGCTGGTCTGGCTGGCCGCGCCATACGAGGTGTTGGCCGAGTGCTCGGTCCGATAGTTGATCTCGTTCTTGCCGTAGACGAGGTTCATGTCGACCTTGAAGCCGCCCAGTTCGCCCTTCAGGCCGCCAGCGGCCGTCGTGTCGGTGATGTCGCTGGCGATGATCGGCAGGAAGCCATCGGGATAGATCGAGGCCACCGGGACCTGGCGCGAATCGCCCTTGATGCGCGGGAAGGCGGCGCTGGCGCCCTGACGGGCCTGGTAGCCGGCCCAGCCATAGGCGGTCCAAGTGTCGCTGACCGGCAGGCCGGCGTTCAAGTAGAGCGTCTTGTCGGTGACCTCCGCGTCGCCGTATCGCGAGGTGACGCGCGCGGGCGAAACCCGGACGTCGATATCGCCGCGGCTGGTGGGATTGCGGTCGCGGTACTCGGCCGAGATCGTCAGGAAGCCATCGGGACCCAGGGGCAGGCCCTGCCAAGCCTGAAGGGTGACGGTTTGGCCGTCGCGTTCGTCGCGTCCGTCGGTGTTGCGCGCGGTTTTCACCGTGGTGTCGTAGCGGCCATAGGTGGCGATCGCGCCGCCGCCGCTGCGCGCTTCACGCAGACGCAGGTTGATGACGCCGGCGATCGCGTCGGAGCCGTACTGGGCCGAGGCGCCGTCCCGCAGCACTTCCACCCGGCTCAGGGCGATGGTGGGGATGGCGTTCAGGTCGACGGCGGCGGAACCGCGTCCGATCGAGCCGTTGACATTGACCAGGGCCGTGGCGTGGCGGCGCGTGCCGTTGACCAGCACCAGGGTCTGATCCGGCGACAGGCCGCGCAGGGTGGCGGGGCGGATGTGGTCGGTGCCGTCGGTGATGGCCGGACGCGGGAAGTTGATCGACGGCGCCAGGGTCGACAGCGACTGGGCCAGCTCGGTCGTGCCCGTGCGGGTCAGGGCCTTCTCGGTGACGATATCGACCGGGGCCAGGGTGTCCAGTCGGCTGCGCCCAGCCGTGCGCGTGCCGGTGACCACGACTTGGTCCACGGCGGTCTGGTCGGCGCCGCCGGCTTGCCGCGCCTGGGCGGAGCCGGTGATCGCGGCGATCGAAGCGGCTGTAAACAGCAAGGTTCGAAAGGTCATCTGTAGTTCCCCTCAGGTTGTCCCGCGGGCCGATTTTGAGGATCGGTCTGTCCGGGTTCGGAGGCTTTTCGCCTCAAGGAGAACCATGGGCGCGTCTTGCGGCGCCGACAAGTTGAACATTTCTTCGTGGCAACGCAGAAAAAAACGGCGCGGATTGCTCCGCGCCGTTTCTGAAGAGCACCCAGATCCGAAAGGATCAGGACTCGTAGTGGTCGCCTTCGAACGAACCGGCGCCGCCGGCCGCCATGTCGGAGGCCGCTTCGGCCTCCGCCGCGCGATCTTCTTCGAATTGAGCGGCGACGACGTTTTCGCCGCGCGCTTGGCGTTCGGCTTCGTCGGCGCTGCGCGCGATGTTGAGAGTGACCGTGACGGTCACCTCGGCGTGCAGCCGCACCTTCACTTCGTGAACGCCCAGCGTCTTGATCGGCTTGTCGAGGACGATCATCGAGCGATCGACCTTGCCGCCTTCGGCCTTGATGGCGTCAGCGACATCGCGACCCGCGACCGAACCGTACAGCTGGCCGCTTTCGCCAGCCTGACGGATCATCACGTATTGCGTGCCATCGAGGGTCTCACCGACAGCCACGGCGGATTCGCGGTTCGCGACGTTGCGAACTTCGATTTCAGCGCGTTGGACTTCGAAGGACTTCAGGTTGGCGGCGTTGGCGCGGAGCGCCTTGTGACGCGGCAGCAGGAAGTTACGGGCGAAGCCGTCCTTCACGGTGACCACGTCGCCGAGGACGCCAGTGCCTTCAACGCGTTCGAGCAGAATGACTTTCATCGTGGTGTCTCCCTTACTTCACGACGTAGGGGAGCAGAGCCAGGAAGCGGGCGCGCTTGATGGCCTTGGCCAGTTCGCGTTGCTTCTTGGCCGACACCGCGGTGATGCGCGACGGCACGATCTTGCCGCGCTCGGAAACGTAGCGCTGCAGGAGCTTGACGTCCTTGTAGTCGATCTTCGGCGCGCCGGCGCCGGAGAACGGGCACACCTTGCGGCGGCGGAAGAACGGGCGGCGAGCGCCGCCAGCGGCGGGCGCGCCGGGAGCGGCTTCGGGAGCGTCGTTGGTATCGGTCATGATCTCTCTTCTCCCTTACGCGGCCGCGAAGTCTTCGCGGGGACGGTCCGAACGCTCGGGGCGGTCGCTCCGTTCGCGGTCACGACGGGCCAGAACCGGCGACAGTTCCAGGTCCAGCTCTTCCACGCGGATGGTCATGAAGCGCAGCACGTCTTCGTTGATCGACAGCTGACGTTCCATTTCCTTCACCGCCGGCGCCGGGGCGTCGATGGCGAGCAGGGAATAGTGGCCCTTGCGGTTCTTCTTGATGCGATAGGTGAGGTTGCGCAGGCCCCAATATTCGATCTTGGCGATGTGACCGCCGCCTTCTTCGATCAGGGTCTTGATTTGCTCATTCAGAGCTTCGGCCTGTTGCGGCGAGATATCCTGCCGCGCGATGACCACGTGTTCGTAGAACGACATGTTTTCCTTCTTCCGGCTTGGAAGGCGGCGCGGTCAGCGGCGGAAGTCCGACGACCACGATGGTTCCAGAGCGCCGAGCGGGAAATCCCGACCCGTGAGGGCTGCGCCAAAGACCGCCATCCGTGAGAGCGCGCGGTTCTACAGGAGAAGGGGGAAGGAGGCAAGAAAGCTTTGGCGCCGCCGATCTGGGCGGCCAAGCCGATTTTCCGAAAACGATCGCACGCGTCGACAGCTTAACCTTGCCGCGAGCGGCGAGTATGTTAGGAAGCCCCCATGATGTCTAACGCTGTCATAAGCGTCTTCGGGGGCCTTGCGTGGTCGGCGGTCCTCGCAGGCCCCGCCGCGTCCCAGGCGCTTCAGAAACCGGCCCTGTCGGTTTCGACCAATGACGGGCGTTTCACCGGCTATTCCGCGGCGTTGCCGCTGGACCTGTCGACCGACACCGAAAGCGCCAAACTGACGGCCAAGGTCGCGGGCACGGCGGAAAATCCGACCTATGACTTGGATCTCAACCTGGTCCAGAAGCCCGATGACGTTCGCACCGGCAAGCGCGCCCTGGCCCTGGGCGCGTCATGGAATGATCGCGAGGCCCGGCTGCGCTCGTCGATGTCGAAGGCGTTCGGTTTTGGTCTGTTGCCGCGCGCCAATTTTGTCAGCGTCTCGATGGACGTCAACGCCCGCCAGGATATCGCGGCCCCGGGGCGGATCCCCGTGGCGCGCGCCAATGTCCGCTCGTCACTCACCCTGGAAGGTCGGCCGATCGGCTCGATCGCCGTCGGCGGCGGGACGTTGGGCGACGAGGGTGTCGACCTGGCCCTGACCCGGCCTTTCGACATCCCCGCCGAGTTCAGCGTCAGCCTGCGCGCCGTCGCCTCGAACGGCGAGGCCTGGCGCGTGCAGGACAGCCGCTTCATGGTCAAGCTTGTGAAAGCGAACTGGTAGCCCGACGCTTGGATCGTGTCGCCTCGGCGAACCGCGCCAGATAGGTCGGGTTCTCGGTGCCCATCCAGCGATCCCACCAGGTAAAATAGAGCCCGTAATTATAGCCGGCCTGCGCGTGGTGCAGGTCATGGTGGGTGACCGTGGTCAGCCAGGGCAGCAGCGGGCGGCCATCCTTGCGGGCCGGGAACAGTTCATAGCCGCTGTGACCAAGGGTGTTGCGGGCGATCTGGTGCAGCACGAACAGGCCGACCACCGGCCACTGGGTCGGCACGATCAGCATCCACAACGGCACGAACAGCGCGTTGATCGCCGCCTCGCCCAGATCAAAGCTGTAGGCGGTGAACGGCGAGGGATTGTTGGACCGGTGATGCCGCCGGTGGAAGGTCCGGAACAGCCGGCGGTCGTGGATCAGGCGGTGCGTCCAGTAAAACCAGGCGTCATGGCCGATGATCATCAGCACCAGGCTGGTCCAGAACCACACCGGGCCGAGCTCGCGAGCGAGATAGGGCCCAGGCATCCAGCCGGCGCTGAACAGGCTATAGCTCAGCAGGCCTACGGTGGAGAAGATCATGATCGACCGGATCGAGCAGAGGAACTCGACCAGCAGCTGGCGGGGCGGCGGTTGATCCGGGCGGATCTTGCGACCCGCCAGCGGCGTGGCTAGCACGATCCACAGGGTGAACCAGACGCCGACGGAGAAGATGACATAGCGGATCAGGTCGGATCGGGTGGCGTCCGCCCAGTGGGTGAGAAAAGGGATCAGGGTCTGCAGGCTCATCAGAGGGTCCTCGACTGCGGTTGTGGCCGCCAAGGAAGCCGGGTCTTAAGGTCAGGTCGCGCCGTTCGCGAAATCAGGCGGGCTTGTTCGATTTCGACGGGCGATCGCCGGAATCGACCAGACGGAGCCGAGGCGTCGGCGCGTCCGCGCAGGCGTCCTGACGCCAGGCGGTCGGGGTGGATCCGGTCTCGGCGCGGAAGGCGCGATTGAACGGTCCCAGCGAGCCAAAGCCCAGGTCGTAGGCGATGGCCGACACCGACTTCAGAGCCAGTTCCGGGTCAGCGAGGGCGATCTTGGCCGCCGCGATCCGCCGGCTGTTGACGTAGTCGGCGAAGTTGCGGTGGCCCAGCGCGCCGTTGATCAGCTTGCGCAGGCGATGCTCGGGCGCGCCCACCAGGGCCGCTAGGGCGCCGATCGACAGGTCCTCGCCGCGCCAGACCTCGTCCTGGGTCATGGCGCGCTCCAGCCGGGCCATGACCAGCCGATCGGCTGGGCCAAGGGGAAGACCCTCAGCCGAAGCGGGGCCCTGGGTCTGTCCCGGCGCCGGCGCGACCGCGACGAGCAGGGGCTCGACCCGCAACAACGCCAGGCCCGCGGCGATCCCCAGGCCGGCCAGGCTGAAGGCTTGAACCATCGGCGCGTCCAAGGAGCGCACGAATACCGGCCAGCCAAAGTCACACGCGGCCTGAACCAGAACATAGCCCGCGGTCGCGGCGGCCAGGGGCGCGCGCAGTCGCCGCCGCTGATCGACCAGATCATCGCGCCAGCCGCGCCAGGCCACGGTCAGAACATGAAGGACCAGGGCCGTCGAGGCGACGGCGAAGATCTTCCAGACCCAGATACAGACCGCCGGGGGAGAGAGGACCGCCACGACCCAAAGGCCGAGCATGCCCAGCGGGGGGATCAGGCGCCAAGGCGTCAGGACGGGCTCGTCCTCGAACAGGCCCAGGGCGAACAGCCAGAACAGGCCGGATCCGGACACCGACAGCCCCCAGGCCAGTTTCGAGGGGTGCAGCACCCCGTAACTGCTGTCGATGACATGGGCGATGGCGCAGACGAAGAACAGGGCGCCGATCCAGCGCGTGGGCGCGAGCTTGCGGCTGGCGGCCAGGGCCACGCCCGTGGCGGCGAAGGCGCCGATCGCGACGCCGCGCACGACGGCTTCCAGGGGGAAGAACTCGATCATGCCCGATCCTGTCCGCCAGCCTCGCGATGTTCAAGCCGCGAGGCTGGTCGAAACCGAAAAGGTCTGGCTGGAACTATTTGCCGGCCTTGAAGGCCTTCACCGCATCCATGGTCTTGGTGACATGGCCGGCGAAATTACCGTCGGTGTAGGCCATCAGGATCTTGCCGTCGGGCGCGATCACATAGGAGGTCCGGTTGGACCAGCCGCCCGGCATGGGCAGGGAGACGTCATAGCTCTTGATCAGACCGGCCGGGGCCGCGGCCACGGCGAACTTGTCGCGGCAGTGCTCCTTGGAGAAATCCTTGATGCGATCGACATTGCCGGCGGTGACGCCGATCACGGTCGCGCCCAGCTTCTCGAAATCGGGGGTCGCTTCGGCGAATTCGTGCGCCTCGGCGGTACAGCCCGAGGTGTAGGCGGCCGGGAAGAAGTAGAGCACCACGGGGCCCTTCTTCAGGGCCTTGGACAGGGTGAAGCTGAAGTCCTTGCCCGCCAGAGCGGCCGGCGCTGTGAAGTCAGGGGCCTTGTCGCCCTGTTTGAGCGCCGCGAGGACGGGGGTGGCGGCGAGCACGGCAAGGGCCGCGAGGCCGGCGGTCAGGCGCTTCATGGGAAACTCCAATCTATGAATATCGGCGTATATACGCCCACGGTCTGGCGGCGGATGCGAAATAGCGACAGTTGAATAACCCCATTTTCCGAGCTTCCAAACGGTCTCTGGCGTTCCTGTGGTTCGGCGTTGACGGAGTGGCCTGACTTGCCGCCTTGGCCGCGATGTCCTAACCCTCCGGCCCTGATTTTCACTAGACGGAGCGGGCTTTCATGAGCATCGCCTTCATTTTCCCCGGCCAGGGCAGCCAGTCGGTCGGTATGGGCGCGGACCTCGCCCAGGCCTTCGCCAGCGCCCGGGAGGTCTTTCAGGAGGTCGATGACGCCCTGGGCCAGAAACTATTCGCCCTGATGCGCGAAGGGCCGGACAGCGACCTGACCCTGACCGAGAACGCCCAGCCGGCCCTGATGGCCGTCAGCCTGGCGGTGGCGCGGGTGCTGGAAAAGGACTTCGGGATCGGCATCGAGCGGGCGGCCTTCGTCGCCGGCCACTCGCTGGGCGAATATTCGGCTCTGGCCGCCGCCGGCGCGATCACCCTGGCCGACACGGCCCGCCTGTTGAAGCTGCGCGGCCAGGCCATGCAGCGCGCGGTGCCGGTGGGGCAGGGCGCCATGGCGTCGCTGATCGGCCCCAAGACCGATCTGGCTCTGGCCGAGGCCGCCGCCGCCGCCGGCTCGGAAGTCGGCGTCTGCGTCGTGGCCAATGACAACAACAACGGCAATGTCGTGATCTCAGGCGACAAGGCCGCGGTCGACAAGGCCATCGAGAAGGCCAAGGAACTGGGCGCGCGGGCCATTCCGCTGAACGTCTCGGCGCCGTTCCACTGCCCGCTGATGCAGCCGGCCGCCGACGAGATGGCGGAGGCCCTGGCGCGAACCACCATCGTATCGCCGCGGGCACCGCTGGTGGCCAACATCACCGCCACTCCCGTTCATGATCCCGACGTCATTCGCGGTCTGCTGGTCGAACAGGTCACGGGCCGCGTCCGCTGGCGCGAAAGCATGATCTGGCTGGCCGGCGAGGGCGGGGTCACCCGCTTCGCCGAAGCCGGGGCCGGCAAGGTGCTGTCGGGCATGGCCAAGCGCATCGCCCCGGACGCCGAGGCGACGCCGCTGAACAGCCCGGCCGACCTCGAAGCCTTCGCCAAGTCGCTATAGCGACTGTCATCCCGGGCAAGCGCGAAGCGCGCAGACCCGGGACCGCAACAAGCGCCGGCGTGTCCGGCGGTCCCGGGTCCGCGCTACGCTTCGCCCAGGATGACAGACAAGATTGGGAGAAATCTGATGTTTGATCTCACCGGCAAGACCGCCCTCGTCACCGGCGCCACGGGCGGCATCGGCGGCGCCATCGCCAAGGCGCTGCACACGCAAGGCGCGCATGTCGTGCTGTCGGGCACCCGCGAATCGGCTCTCGCCGAGCT
>JAHINZ010000384.1 GCA_018895795.1 Alphaproteobacteria bacterium | reverse complement strand
GAGGGCATGAACCAGTGGAAGAGCGCCCACGCGGTCGACACCGACAAGCGCACCCTGGCCGAGGCGGTGGTCGGCGCGGATGTGCTGCTGGGCCTGTCGGCCAAGGGGGCGTTCACGCCCGCGATGATCGCCAGCATGGCCCCCAATCCGGTGATCTTCGCCATGGCCAATCCCGATCCGGAGATCACCCCCGAAGAGGTCCACGCCGTCCGCAGCGACGCCATCATGGGCACCGGCCGCAGCGACTATCCCAACCAGGTCAACAATGTCCTGGGCTTCCCCTACATCTTCCGCGGCGCCCTGGACGTGCGGGCCCGCCGCGTGAACCATGAGATGAAGATCGCCTGCGCCAACGCCCTGGCCATGCTGGCGCGCGAGGATGTTCCGGATGAAGTGGCCGCCGCCTATCATGGCCGCCAGCTGAAGTTCGGCCCACAATATATCATCCCCTCGGCCTTCGACCCGCGGCTGATCTGGTACGTGCCGCCGTTCGTCGCCCAGGCGGCGATGGACACCGGCGTGGCCCGCAAGCCGATCGAGGACATGGACGCCTATCGCGCCGGCCTGGCCCAGCGCCTGGATCCCACCGCCGGCTTCCTGCAGAAGATCAGCGGCGCGGTGCTGGCCAATCCCAAGACCATCGTCTTTGCCGAGGGCGAGGACCCGTCGGTGATCCGCGCCGCCCACGCCTACCAGACCGGCGGCTATGGCAAGGCCATCCTGTGCGGCCGCGAGAACCTGGTCGCCGAGAACATGCGCGTCGTCGGCCTGGACCCCGAGGCCGCCGGGCTGGAAATCATCAACGCCCGGCTGTCGGACCGCAATCCCGACTATGTCGACGCCCTCTACGCCCGACTGCAGCGCCACGGCTATCTGAAGCGCGACATCCAGCGGCTGATCAACCAGGACCGCAACAGCTTCGCGGCCTCGATGGTCACCCATGGCGAGGCCGACGGCATGGTCACCGGCGTCACCCGCAGCTTCGACCAGGCCCTGGAAGACGTGCTGCGCGTGGTCGATCCCGCCCCTGGCGGCCGGATCATGGGCATGAGCGTGGTGTTGGCCAAGGGCCGGACGATCTTCGTGGCCGACACCAATGTCACCGAGTTGCCCGAGGCCGAGGAACTGGTCGAGATCGCCTGCGAGGCGGCCCGCGCCGTCACCCGCCTGGGCTTCAAGCCGCGCGTCGCCTTCATGAGCTATTCCACCTTCGGCAACCCGATGGGCCTGCGCTCGGAAAAGGTCCGCGAGGCGGTGGCCATGCTCGACGAGATGGATGTCGACTTCGAATATGAGGGCGAAATGCCGCCCGAACTGGCCCTCGACGAGGAAAAAAGACGCAGCTATCCGTTCATGCGCCTGACCGACAACGCCAATATCCTGGTCATGCCGGCCATCCACGCCGCCTCGATCTCGACCAAGCTGGTGCAGTCGCTGGGCGGGGCCACGGTGATCGGCCCTGTGCTGCTGGGCCTGTCCAAGTCGATCCAGATCGCCCCGCTGTCGGCCTCGGTGTCCAAGATCCTGAACATGGCGATGATGGCGGCCTACGACCAGCCGGAGGAGGAAGTGGCTGACTAAGCTTCGCCGGGCGCCTCCGCGTCAGGGCGTCACAGGGCCTTTTGGGCCTGTCTGGCGTACCCATCTTGTTCTCGTCGGCAACAGTAAGCCGACGCGTAAGCCCTCCGGCCGGCGTCATCCCCTTGCGACGCCGGCCGGCCCTTACGCGACAGCGCCCCCGGTCGCGGGAGGGTTCACGGGGATAGAGGGCGTTGTATCCCCGGCGTTGGCGGCGTCGAACCCCACGAAATCAACAACTTCCCACTTTTATACGCCCCTGAATGATCCGCGTTGAATCCGCCGCGATACTCAATGCGTCCCCGTCGCGGGGGAGGGCGTTTGGATCCGGCCCAAGACGGCGGCGGGGATAGGTTGAGCGGGGCCGCTGGCGGTTCCTGGAGGCTCGAAAGTCGCCCCGTCCGTACTCTTCAGGCGGATCGGTTGGCGAACGGGCGGTCTCCGGGATCAAAGCCATCAGCGGAGCGACAGGGCGGTGATCGTACAAGCCGCCTATCGTGGATCGTCGGGGTCGAGACGGATGTAGCCGATCGACTTGGTCCGCGCCCGTCCGGGGGCTAGTGGGGTCCCGAGCTGAAAGACGCTCACGCCCCCCATCCTCACGGGCAAGAACAGCCTGGCGGAGCGGTCAAGCGAGCCGAAACACAACAAACCTCACGGTCTCCGGGTTCGCCCGGCCGCTCCGTCGCCTCCCCATCCCACTCGCAGCCGCACGGCGCGAGGTCGATGAAACACGTTCCCTCTCCCTGGACGGGGGAGGGGGGTGTCTTCAGAAGCCCAGGGCTTGCATCCTGCCTGCCCCGCACGTAACTCCCCCGCACCATGAGCATTCCCGCCCTTGGGGCCAAGATCTGCGGACTGTCGACGCCCGAGACGGTGAAGGCCGCCTTCGATGGCGGGGCGGCGTTCCTGGGCTTCGTCTTCTTCGACAAGAGCCCGCGCGACGTCGCGCCCGAGACCGCCGCGCGGCTGGTCGAGCCGGCCAAAGGCGAAATGTGGCGCGGTCGCGGCGTGAAGACCGTCGCCGTAACGGTCGATCCCGACGACGCCCTGATCGACCGCCTGATGTCCACGATGCGGCCCGACCTGATCCAGGTTCACGGCAAGGAGACGCCCTCGCGGGTCCGCGAGATCGCCGCCCG
>JAHINZ010000383.1 GCA_018895795.1 Alphaproteobacteria bacterium | reverse complement strand
GAAGGCCGGCGAGGCGGAGTTCATCGCCCAGGCGAAGCTCTGCCTGCGCTACGGCGCGGCCGTGGTGGTCATGGCCTTCGACGAGGTCGGCCAGGCCGACACCGCCGCCCGCAAGATCGAGATCTGCGAAAAGGCCTACAAGATCCTGGTCGACAAGGTGGGCTTCCCGCCGGAAGACATCATCTTCGACCCCAACATCTTCGCCGTGGCGACCGGCATCGAGGAGCACGACAACTACGCCGTCGACTTCATCGAGGGCGCGCGCGAGATCAAGAAACGCTGCCCCTATGCCCGGATCTCGGGCGGGGTATCGAACGTGTCGTTCAGCTTCCGCGGCAACGAGCCCGTGCGGCGGGCCATCCACTCGGTGTTCCTGTACCACGCCATCGCGGCGGGCCTGGACATGGGCATCGTCAATGCCGGCGACCTGCCGGTCTATGACACGCTCGACCCCGAACTGCGCGAGGCCGTCGAGGACGTGATCCTCAACCGCCCACAGCGCACCAATGTCTCCAACACCGAGCGCCTAGTCGACCTGGCCCCGCGCTACAAGGGCGACAAGAGCCAGGTCCAGACCGCCAATCTGGAATGGCGCAAGGGCACGGTCGGCGAGCGCATCACCCACGCCCTGGTCAACGGCATCACCGAATTCATCGAGGTCGACACCGAGGAGGCGCGCCTGTCGGTCGAGCGGCCGCTGCACGTGATCGAAGGCCATCTGATGGACGGCATGAACGTGGTCGGCGACCTGTTCGGCTCGGGCAAGATGTTCCTGCCGCAGGTGGTCAAGTCGGCCCGGGTGATGAAGCAGGCCGTGGCCTGGCTGGAGCCGTTCATGGAGGCCGAGAAGGCCGGCAAGCCGCGCGAGCAGGCCGGCCGCATCCTGATGGCCACGGTCAAGGGCGACGTTCACGACATCGGCAAGAACATCGTCGGCGTGGTTCTGCAGTGTAACAATTACGAGGTCATCGACCTGGGCGTGATGGTCCCAGCCGACCGCATCCTCGACGAGGCCCGCAAGCACAAGGTCGACATGATCGGCCTGTCGGGCCTGATCACCCCGTCTCTGGACGAGATGGTGTTCGTGGCCGCCGAGATGGAGCGCCAGGGTTTTGACATCCCGCTGCTGATCGGCGGCGCCACCACCAGCCGCACCCATACGGCGGTCAAGATCGAGCCGGCCTATCACAAGGGTTCGACCACCTATGTGCTGGACGCCAGCCGCGCCGTGGGCGTGGTCTCGGGCCTGCTGTCGGCCAGCGAGCGCGACCGCCTGCAGGCCGAGACCCGCACCGAATATGTCCGCATCCGCGAGCAATATGTCCGGGGTCTGACCGCCAAGGCCCGCACGGCCATCGGCGAGGCCCGTCAGAAGAAGTTCGCCATCGACTGGGAGGGCTATGTCCCGCCCAAGCCCAGCTTCATCGGCACACGCACGTTCGAGCCGACCCTGGCCGAATTGGTCCCGTTCATCGACTGGTCGCCGTTCTTCGCCAGCTGGGAGCTGATCGGCCGTTTCCCGCAGATCCTGGAAGACGACGTGGTCGGCGAGGCCGCCACCGACCTCTATCGCGAAGCCCGCGAAATGCTCGATAAGGTCGTGGCCGAAAAGTGGTTTGGCGCCAAGGGCGTGATCGGCTTCTGGCCGGCCCAGGCCGAGGGCGACGACATCGTTCTCTATACGGACGAAACCCGCGACGTGGAGCTGTCGCGCCTGCACACCCTGCGCCAGCAGATGGACAAGGGGGCCGGCAAGATGAACGCCGCGCTGTCGGACTTCGTCGCGCCGGTGGGGCAGGGGGCCGACTATGTCGGCGCCTTCGCCGTGACCGCCGGCCATGGCGAGGACGAGATCGTCAAGCGCTTCAAGGACGCCGGCGACGACTACAGCGCCATCATGGCCTCGGCCCTGGCCGACCGTCTGGCCGAAGCCTTCGCCGAGTGGCTGCACTACCAGGCCCGGGTCGAGCTCTGGGGCTATGCGCCCGACGAGGCGGGCGACGCCGACCACATGATCGCCGAGACCTATCAGGGCATCCGCCCGGCGCCCGGCTATCCGGCCCAGCCCGACCACACCGAGAAGGGCACGCTGTTCCGGCTGCTGGACGCCACCGAACAGACCGGCATGATCCTGACCGAGAGCTACGCCATGAGCCCCGGCGCCGCCGTGTCAGGCCTCTATTTCAGCCACCCCAAGAGCCACTATTTCGGCGTCGGCAAGGTGGATCTGGATCAGGTCGAGGACTATGCCCGCCGCAAGGGCTGGGACCTGGCCAAGGCCGAGAAGTGGCTGTCGCCGATCTTGAACTATGACCCCGGCGCGCGGGCGCGCGAGGCGGCGGCTTAGTTAAACCTATACGTGTTTAGCTAAGGCGCTATCATGACGCTCTCCTGACCGCTTGGGGAGTGCTCATGCCGACTGTTCTGCGCGTCGACGGCTATAGGTTTTACTTCTACAGCCACGAACCGAACGAGCCACCGCATGTGCATGTCGACCGAGCGAATGCGTCGCTCAAGGCGTGGCTGAAGCCTGTCGTCCTGGCGCGCAACCTTGGCTTCCGCGCTCACGAACTGAATGTTATCCTTAGTCTTGTGCGAGAGCACGAAACCGCGCTGTCGGAGGCATGGCATGAGCATTTTGGCGACCGCCGCTGACGAGCGTGTGGCAGGTGTGCGCTGTGACGCTGACCGCCTTATTGTCGACTTGATGGATGGCCGCACAATCGCCGTGCCGCTGGCTTGGTATCCTCGTCTGGCGGCCGCGACGCCTGAACAGCGCGCCCGGTGGGAGGTTGCGGGCGGTGGCTACGGGATCCATTGGCCCGAGATCGATGAAGACCTGAGCACCGAAGGGCTGCTGCGCGGGGCGGCGGCTTGAGCGATCAAGATTGGCCCGCGTTGGGGGTCGTTACGACCGCGTTGCTTTGCATGGGTGTTGCACTGAAGTTTTTCTGGCGAGCTTGGCCAGCTGAAGAAGGCGAAGTCAGGCTTCCGCGCTTTACCTTTGGCTACGCCCTATTCGTATTGACGGTCGGCGTCTGGCTGGTGGCTTACGGCACCTTTCTTCAGATTGTGCGGCTTGATCCGACGGGCGTTGTCCCAATCGTATTTGCTTCATTATTTATTCCGCCTGCCAGCTTGGTTCTTTGGCGATGGCTTAGATGGCGTCTTTGGGTCGACGCGGCGGGCATCAGGCAAAGAAGGTGGCTAAGAGCCTCTCGATTCTTCGACTGGTCCCAGATTGTCCGGATTAGGGGTCGCTACTTCGGCCTGAAGCTAGTCGTAGAGACCGCGAGTAAGGACACGATCATTATGCCATTGCAAAGCGAAGGGGTGATTGGCTTGCTTGATGCGGCGTTTAGCCGCTCAGTGCCCTTGGTGGATTTCGAGCGCTTTGAAAAGCGAGGCTTTCTACGGTTGCCCGCGAGCCACGCTGAATAGCTCAAGTCGCCTCGATTGCCCGCGTCGCCGCCTCGCGCAGCTTTTCCTCCGTCCAGCCCGCCAGGCTCTTGCCCGCCAGTTCCGCCGCCAGCGCCGCGCGAGCGTGAACGACGGGATCGACGCGGACCATGATCTGGCCGGACTAGGGCTTATCGCGCTTCTTGCCGGCCTTTGCGCAGGTGGCGATATAGTCGGCGACCGCCTCGTGGAAAGCCGCCTTCAGATCGCTGACCGTGTCGGCGTGGAAGCTGATGATGTCGTTGATCCCGGCCAGGCGGCCGACAAAGATCTCGTCCTCGTCGTCGAATTCCACGCGCGCCGTGTAGCCGTTGTGCTTCAGAACGTTCATGGCTTCACTCCAATCGTCGCGAGGAGCGCGCGACCATGAGTGGTTAACCCAAGCACTAAATCTCGCAAGGGTTGCTTTCACCGCCCGCCACCAGCCGTTCGAACGCCGCCGCCAGCCGGTTCATCGAGCGGATCTTGTCGCGCCAGGACAGGGCGATGATCGGGCCGACGTCGGTCTTGTTGACATCGACCACATAGATCCGGCCGTCCTGGCGGTCGCGCAGGATGTCCAGCCCGCCCCAGTCCAGGCCCATGCGGGCGTTGAAGCGACGGATCGCGGCCATCTCGGCGGCCGAAAAGATCTCGCCCGGATCGCGCAGGCTGACCTGGCGATTATGGATCGCGAAGCGGCCGCCGGCCGCCTTGGTCTTGACCCAGACCAGCACCGGTTCGCCGCCGACGCAGGGGGTGCGCAGGTCCTGGCAGCGGCCGCTGTCGTCCTGGGTGTCGACCAGGCGTTGATACACATAGCCGGGCCGTGGCGTCAGCGGCGCCCGGACGATCGCGCCGTCATGGACGCCGTTCTTCTCGGACTTCTCGACGATATCGCCGACGGCCGTCGTGGGATCCAGGCGAAGCGGATAGCCGAAGACAGCCTCGAACACCTCGGCCACATGGCTCTTGGAGATGTCGGTGCAGGCGAAGTTGAACGCGCGACCGCCGTCGGACAGGGGCGCCGGCCCGGCGGTGACGTCGTCGAAATAGAAGGTCGCGGCGGCCTCGGCGGGCGCGGCGGTCATGCGCACGCCGGCCCACAGGGCCGCGCCGCGAAGGAGATACCAGGGTCGGGGCTGATCGGGCGCGAACCGCACCGCCATGGGCCTGGCGCGGCGGATCCGGGCCAGCGTCGCCGCGACGGCGAGGATGGCCAGATAGCCGATCCAGTTCAGAACCTCGGCAATGAGGTCGCGGTCGAGCTTGAGGCGGATGGCCGTCTTGCGGATCTCGACCCGCCCCTCGCGCCAGGCGAAGTCGCTCCACCAGGCACGGTCGCGCGTCTTGAGGTCGCTGGCGCCAGAGGCGAGATCGATATCGACCGCGATCGGGGCCACGCTTGAGCGCGGCTCGGGTTTACGGGCGCCGCGCGTCGAAGCGGCTGCAGTTGTCAGCATGGGTCGTTTTCTCCACCCGACCCAACGCGGCCACGCCGTGAAAGATGCGTCGGCGCAACCGTCCTCGAAGAGCAGCGTTTGATCAGCCCAGACCAAAGGAAAGGCGACGACGTGCTCGCGACGAAGGACAAGACGACGGTGGATTGGGCGGCGCGGTTCAGCGCCTTTGTCGGCGAACGCGAGTTTCCCTGCGTGGGCGCGAAATCCGCGGCGGCGCGCGGACAGATCCGCGTCGTCGTCGGGCGTGACATTCGCTCGGCCTGGGATGACCTTCGCATCTATACCGAACTGCTCGACTTCGCTCACGCCTATCATGAGGATCCGAAGCCGTTTCAGAGCTTTGTGCTGATTTTCGAAGGCCCGGAAGAACTCAGCGAGTCGGCGTTCGAGTCGGCGTTGTGGGACCGGGTTCAATCCTTGTCCGACAAGGACGCCTGGCATGGCCAGGCCTGGGACGGCCGGGTCAGCGCCGATCCGGAGAACCCCCATTTCTCGCTGAGTTTCGGCGGCGAAGCGTTCTTCATCGTCGGATTGCATCCGGGCGCCAGTCGCCCCGCCCGGCGCTTCGAACGCCCCGCCCTGGTGTTCAATCCGCACGATCAGTTCGAGCAGCTGCGCGACGCCGATCGCTATGAGGGGCTGCGGGAGAAGATCATCGCGCGCGACATCGCGGTCGCGGGGTCGGCCAATCCCATGCTGGCCCGGCACGGCTCGGTCTCGGAAGCGCGGCAATATAGCGGTCGCCTCGTTGGGGAGGATTGGTCGTGCCCCTTCAGTCCCAAGGTCCAGGAGACCCCCGATGATCAATGAGATCGCGCCCCGGTCGGGCACGGCCTTCCGCCTGGCCAAGGGGCAGACGTTGCGGGTGATCGACCCACAGGGCGAGCAGGTTTCGGACCTGTTGGCCTTCAACGCCGATGATACGGCCGAGGTGATTTCGTCGGGGCGGACGCTGGACTATGCCGGCAAGCTGTATCTGACGACAGGCGATCCCCTGTATTCGAACCGCAGCAACATCATGCTGCGCATTGTCGAAGACACGGTGGGCCGCCACGATTTCCTGCTGACGCCGTGTTCCAAGGACACCTTCCGGATCCTCTATGGCGACACCGATCCGCATCGCGGCTGTTTCGGCAATCTGGCCGAGGCGCTCGCGCCGTTCGGGATCGGACCGGACCAGATCCCCACCGCCTTCAACGTCTTCATGAACGTCACCGTCGACGACACGGGTGGGCTGAAGGTGGAGCCGCCGCTGAGCCGGGCGGGAGACCATGTGCTGTTCGAGGCCGAACAGGATCTGATCATCGCCCTGACGGCCTGTTCGGCCCTGCAGTCGAACAATTACGCGTTCAAGCCGATCCACTACGAGGTCGCATGAGGCCGGGTACGGCCGCGGGGCTATGCGCCGCCATCCTGGCCCTGGCCGCCTTGCCTGTTCGCGCCGCCGACCGGGTCAGTCTGGAGCCGGCTTTTGGCAATACGATCGTGTCCCTTCACCCCGATGGGCGCCGGGCCAAGCTTTGGCTCAATCGCGACAACAGCTATTCCGCCCAGGGGCGGCGGGGCCAGAGGTCCGCGGGTGTCTGGCGGCTGAAGGGTGGGAAGGTGTGCCTGACGCAGCGAAAGCCGGTTGCTCTTCCGTTCCATTATTGCAAGGCCCTGCCGAAGGTCAGCGTCGGCGGGCATTGGTCGGACATTGCGGTGACGGGCGAGCGGGTTCAAAACCGGCTGGTGGCTGGGCGGTAGCTCGGCGCCGGACGGGCTAGGCGCCGGGTTGGGCCGTTTTTGCCGCCGCGGCATAACAATGTGCGGCCAAACCCGAAAAAATCCGCGGCGGTAAGGAATTCCTCAAGGGGTGGGGTGGACCATGCGCTCGTCCGTTGGAACGCGCGTATGAACCGTAACAACATTGAGCTGAAGATCTTCGGCCTGATCGTGGCCATGGCCGCCGCCATGGTCCTGCTGGCGGCTGGTCTGTTGTTCACGGCCACGCGTCAGGCCGACCTGCGCGAGCGGCAATACGAACAGACCCTGGTCGGCAACGGCCTGCGCATGCGCGGCAAGGAGATTCAGACCGCGCTCAATCCCTACGTCATCTGGGATGAGGCGATCCACAAACTGGACAACCAGTTCGATCTGGCGTGGGCCAGTCAGAATATCGGCTCATCGATCGGCGGGGCGCTGGGCTACAGCGTCGTCTTCGTGCTCGACGCCGACAACAAGCCGATCTACGGCCACATGAACGGCACGGATGTCTCGCCGGAGTCGTTCGGCATGTATTCCGACCAGACTCAGAGCTTGATCGCCTGGGTTCGCGCGGTTGAGGCAGATCCGGCCAAGGTGGCCGAGCTTCGCGCCGTCCACCGCAGCCGAGTCGAACTGGTCGGCGAAGAGCCGGTGATGATCACCGTCTCCCTGGTCCGTCCCGACCTGAGGGCCAAGACGCGCGGCGCCCGCGGCCCGCTGGTCGTCACCGGCGTGCCGGTGGCCGCCAGCGTGGTCTCGGCGTTCTCCGATCGCTTCCTGCTCAAGAACGCCCGG
This sequence comes from Alphaproteobacteria bacterium, assembly GCA_018895795.1. GTDB lineage: Bacteria > Pseudomonadota > Alphaproteobacteria > Caulobacterales > Caulobacteraceae > Caulobacter. The sequence continues at coordinate 446 of JAHINZ010000383.1, read as the reverse complement.
ATCCAGGTCGTCCCCGCCAGTGAGATCAAGGGCGAAAACGCTCAGGCCGTGCTGGGCAAGGCGCCCGACGGCCGCGGCATCGTGCTGCGCTGGGATCCCCGCCGTCCGGGCGGCGAGCTTCTGCGCCAGGCGACCCCTATCCTGGCCCTGGCCTTCCTGGCCGCCGCCGTCGGTCTTGGCTTGCTGTTCCGCGTCACGCGGCGGGCGGCCAAGAAACTGCTGCTCAGCGAGGCCGAGGCCAAGCATCTGGCGCTGCACGATCCGCTGACGGGCCTGGCCAATCGCACCCTGTTCACCGACCGTCTGATCCACGCCCACGCCTTGCTGCGACGCAAGCCGGGCTATCTGGCCGTGCTGTGCGTCGACCTGGACCGGTTCAAGGAGGTCAATGACAGCTACGGCCACGACGCCGGCGATCAGGTGATTCGTGAGGTGGCTCGTCGGCT
>JAHINZ010000382.1 GCA_018895795.1 Alphaproteobacteria bacterium | reverse complement strand
GCTGGACAAGGGATTGTTCATCATCGCGCCGGCCCCATAGCCCGAGGCGGGCGAGCGCTGGGCGGCGATCTCCTCGGCCACGGCCTTGACCAGGCCTTCGGTGATCGTCTTGGCGGCGTTCAGGGCGCGGGCCTGGCGCGCCAGAACGGCGTCAAAGGCTTCGGTGGCGCGGATCAGGCGCTGGCGCAGGGCTTGGTCGGCGCCGGAGATCAGGGCGATGTTGGCGCGGACCCGGGCGGACTCGTGCCGGTAGAGATTGGCCAGCTTGGCCGTCTCCTCGATATATTGCGCGGCGTCCTGCGGGCGCCGGTTCTCGAAGGCCGAGGCCTCCTTGGCGATCAGGTCAGTCAGGCGTTCGGTCAGGATGACCAGCTGGTCGACGCGGTCGTTGGGATCTGAGGCGGCGAGGGCCATGACTAGTCCTTCAATCCTTGAAGCTTGAGCATTTCGCGTTGCACGCTGCTGGCCAGACCGACGCCGCCGGCCTGGGTGACTTCCTTGGCCATGGCCTCGGTCAGCAGCGACCTGAACTGTTCCTCGGCCTGACCGCCGCCGAACGGTTCGGGGGCTTTCACGCCCTGGAACATCGACTGCATCATCACCGACAGGAACGAGGCCTCGAACTTCTGGGCCGTTGCCTGGATCTGGCCGCGCTTGGCCAGTTCCTTGGCGGAGGTCGCGCCGACGGCGCTGGACAGCGTGTCGATCGGGGCGGCGAGGGCGGAGAGGGCGCTCATCACATCACCTCGATTTCGGCTTGCAGGGCGCCGGCGGCCTTCACCGCCTGCAGGATCGAGATCATGTCGCGCGGCGTGACGCCCAGGGCGTTGAGGCCGCCGACCAGGCTCTTGAGCGAGGCGCCCGCGCCGAGGGTGATCAGCTGCTTGCCCTTTTCCTCGTCCACCTTGACCGTGGACTGCGGCACGACGGCGGTCTGGCCCTGGCTGAACGGCGCGGGCTGGCTGACCGCGGGGCTTTCCTGGACCGAGATGGTCAGGTTGCCCTGGGCGATGGCCACCTTGCTGATGCGGACGTCGTCGCCCATGACGATGACGCCGGCCACCTCGTCGATGATCACCTTGGCGGGACCGTCGGGCTCGACTTCCAGGTTCTCGATGTTGGTGATGAAGCTGATCATGTCCATGCCTGCCGGCGGGCGGACGGCGACGATGGTCGGGTTCTGGGCCTGGGCGCTGCGGGGGAACTTGCCGTTGATGACATCGGCGATGCGGCGCGAGGTGGTGAAGTCGGGGTTGCGCAGGGTCATGCGCAGCTCGCCCATGTCCACCATCTGAAAGCCGGTCTCCTTTTCGATGATGCCGCCGGCGGCGATGCGGCCGGCGGTCGGAACGCCCTTGGTGACCGAGCTGCCCGAGGCGCCGCCGGCCGAGACCGATCCGGTCTGCACGCTGCCCTGGGCCACGGCGTAGGTCTGGCCGTCGGCGCCTTGCAGGCCGGTGACCAGCAGGGTGCCGCCCAGCAGGCTCTTGGCGTCGCCAAGGGTGGAGACCGTGACGTCCAGCCGCGCCCCGGCGGCCGAGAACGGCGGCAGATTGGCCGTGACCATGACGGCGGCGACGTTCTTGGTGTTGAGATTGCCGTCGCGCACATTGACGCCCTGACGCTCCAGCATCGCTTCCAGGCTCTGCTTGGTCATCGGCGCGTTACGCAGGCTGTCGCCCGAACCGTTCAGGCCGACGACGATGCCGTAACCGATCAGCTGGTTTTCGCGCACGCCCTCGAAGGCGACGATGTCCTTGATCCGCGACTTGGCGAAAGCCGGGCCCGAGATCAGCGCGCAGGCCGTCAGGGCGACGGCGAGAACGGTGCTTAGACGTAAACGCGACATGGCGATCCTGTTTTGGGGAACGGTCCCCAAGCCGCCCCTTGCCAGAAGTGGGCCAAACTCAAAGGCTTGAGTCATAAGGGATTGCGGCGACGGGGCGGGTTCGACCGGCGCCCTTCGGCAGATTCTGCCCGGCATTAACCATACCGCAAGCGGCCCGGTTGATTATGGATCAGCGGCGGGGCAATGACTCGCCCACAGGTCTATGGAGTGGCGTGCGTCATGAAGGTTTCGAGCACGGGGGGCGTAGGCGCGAGCGGCGCGTCGCGGGCCAAGCCGGCGACGAGCGGCGGCGGCTTCGCCCTGCCTTCGGTCAACGCCGCCAGCGGCGCGGCCAGCGTCGCCCAGACCGGCGGCCTGGCGGGCGTCGGCTCGCTGGACGCGCTTTTGGCCCTGCAGGCCATGGGCGATCCGCTGGAGCGCAAGAAGCGGGCGGTGAAACGCGCGGACGGCATCCTGGATATTCTGGGCGAGGTGAAGATCGCCCTGCTCGACGGCGAGGTGTCCACCGCCACCCTGGATCGACTGACCCGCGCGATCCGCCAGCAGCGCGAATCGACCGACGATCCGCGGCTCGACGGCGTGCTCAACGAGATCGAGACCCGGGCCGCGGTCGAAATGGCCAAGCTTGAACAGGCGCGGGGCGGCTGATGGTCCGGGTGGCGATCAGGGGCTTGCATCACGATCACGCTCTCAGCGAATTCAAGCTGTTGCACGCGCCGATCTCGCGCGTTTTTCAATCTGTCGCAGGTCGTGTTTACAGCGAGCCAGGCGAGTGGGGCGCAACTGAACGCGCCGCTCACGCGAGGTTCATTGAACCCGGCTCATCTTTTGGTATAAGCACCCGGCCTAACCAAGGCGAAGTTCATTGGGGCGTGAGGCGTTAATGCAAACGGCCACTGTTCTAGGCGATACGAGTAACTATCGTCCTTCCGATAGCGAGCCGTTCATGAATGAACGGCAGCTTGAGTACTTCAAGGGTAAGCTTAACGAGTGGAAGGATGAGATCCTTCGCGAATCTCGTGAAACGATTACCCATCTCCAGAAAGAAACCGAGAATCACGCCGATCTTGCTGATCGCGCGTCCTCGGAAACCGACCGGGCGCTGGAATTGCGCACCCGCGATCGCCAACGGAAACTGATCTCCAAGATCGACCAGGCCCTGCGCCGCGTCGAGGACGGTTCCTACGGCTATTGCGAGGAAACCGGCGAACCCATCGGCCTGGCCCGGCTTGAGGCGCGTCCCACGGCGACCTTGAGCCTGGAAGCCCAGGAACGTCACGAGCGCCGCGAACGCGTGCACCGCGACGACTAGGCGATCTTGTCGCCGGCTCTGTGTTTCAAACGGCCCCGGGCGAAAGCCCGGGGCCGTTTTCGCGTCGGCGCGCCGGCGCGCTTTTCAAGTCGTCCGGTTAGTGATCTTGTCCGCGCCGTCTGACGATGTCGGGTGAAGCGATGGCGCTCTCCCGAAACACGTTCTGGGGACCGCGCATGATCCTTTCCCGTCGCAACCTGCTGCTGTCGGCCGCCGCTACCGGCGCCGCCGGCGCTCTGGCGCCCTTGACGTCCGTTCTGGCCGCGCCCGCCTCGGGTCCGGTCGCTGATCCCAAACTGGCCGGCCTGCTGGACGCCTTCGTCGGCGAGATCCTGACCGACAGCCCGGAAGGCGCCACGTCGCTGGGTCTGGACAAGGGCGCCCTGGCCGGACTGAAGTCCCGGCTGTCGGACTATTCCACCGCCGGCCGGCGCGCCCAGGTCGCCGCCTATGCCGATCGCGCCCGGCGCGTCGCGGCGATCGACCCCAAGACCTTGACCCCCCGCGACCTGACCCTGCGCGACACCGTCCTGGCGGCCCAGCAGATGGGCGCCGAGGGCGGGGCGTTCAGCTATGGCGGTGATTCCGCCAATCCCTATGTGGTCAGCCAGCAGGGCGGCACGGTGTCGTTCGTGCCCGAATTCCTCAATTCGCAGCACGGCGTCGAAAGCGCGGCCGACGTCGAGGCCTATGTCGCCCGCCTGCGCGGCTTGGCCACGGCGATCACCCAGGAGACCGCCCGCATCGGCGAGGACGCGTCCATCGGCGTAATCGCGCCCGACTTCATCCTCGACAACGCCCTGGCCCAGCTCAGCGACCTGCGGGCCCAGGCCCCGGCCGACACCCGGCTGGTCGGGTCGCTGGCCGAGCGGGCCAAGGCCAAGGGGCTGGCCGATCCGTCGGCCCAGGCGACGCGCATCGTCCGCGACGAGGTGTTCCCCGCGCTCGACGCCCAGATCGCCGCGCTCAAGGCCGTGCGGGCCAAGGCCGACGACAAGGCCGGCGTCTGGAAGCTGCCCCAGGGCGAGGCCTATTACGCCTGGGGCCTGAAGCTGGGCACCACCACCACCCTGACCGCCGACGAGATCCACGCCATGGGCCTGGACCAGGGCAAGGCGATCGCCGCGCGCATGGACGTCCTGCTCAAGGCCCAGGGCCTGACCCAGGGGACAGTCGGCGAGCGGACGGCGGCCCTGACCAAGGATCCCCGCTACCTCTATCCCGACACCGAGGCCGGCCGGGCCGACCTGATCGCCTATCTGAACGACCGTATCGCCGCGATCCGCCTGCTGATGCCCAAGCTGTCGCGCCTGGGCCTGAACGCCGACGTCCGGGTCAAGGCCGTGCCCAAGGAGATCCAGGACGGCGCGCCGCAGGGCTATATGAACTTCGCGGCCCTCGATGGCTCACGGCCTGCGATCTATTACATCAATCTGAAAAACATGGGCAATTGGCCCAAGTTCACCCTGCCGACCCTGACCACCCACGAGGCGATTCCCGGCCATGCCTGGCAGGGCGCCTATCTGGCTGAACGGTCCGACCAGATCCCGACCATCAGTTCGCTGATGGGCTTCAACGCCTTCGTCGAGGGCTGGGCCCTTTACGCCGAGCAACTGGCCGACGAGGGCGGCTTCTACGCCAATGATCCGCTGGGCCAGCTGGGCTATCTGCAGGCCCAGCAGTTCCGCGCCGCGCGCCTGGTGGTCGACACCGGCCTGCACCACAAGCGCTGGACCCGCGACCAGGCCGTTGCGTTCATGGTCTCGACCACCGGCCGGGCCCGTCCGGCCATGGTCAGCGAGGTCGACCGCTACTGCGCCAATCCGGGCCAGGCCTGCGGCTACAAGGTCGGCCACACCGAGATCGTCCGCCTGCGCGAGATGGCCAAGGCCAAGCTGGGCCCGCGCTTCGACCTGCGGGGCTTCAACGACGCGGTGGTCTCGACCGGCGGCGTGCCGCTGACGGTGCTGGGCGGGGTGATCGACCGCTACGTGGCGGGGGCCTGACGGGGCCAGGTCACCACAGCGTCTTGGCCGCGCGCTCGGGCCAGTCGCGGTCATAGGCCTCGCCGCCGACCGCGCCGGCCGTGACCGCCGCCAGCATGGCGCCGGGCGTGGGCAGGGATTGGGGATCGACCTGGCTTTCGGCCTTCCAGAGGCCCGCGCGGACAACGGCCCGGGCGCACTGGAAATAGGCTTCCTGCACGGTGATCACCATCACCGTGCGGGGCGGCTTGCCGTCGACGGCGAAGCTGTCCAGCAGGGCCGGATCGGCGCTGATCACGGCGCGGCCATTGACCCGGAAGGTCGTGCCCGACCCCGGGATCAGGAACAGCAGCGCGACCCGGGGGTCGCGCACCACGTTGCGCAGGGTGTCGAGGCGGTTGTTGCCGCGGCGATCGGGCAGGATCAGGGTCTTGGGATCGGCGATGCGGACAAAGCCGGGCTGATCGCCGCGCGGGCTGCAGTCCAGGCCTTCGGGACCGATGGTGGCCAGGGCGACGAAGGGCGAGGCCTCGATCAGGGCTCGATAGTGCGGCGTGATGTGGTCGGCCACCTTGACCAGCGAGGCGGCGACCGGCGCGACGTCATAGAGCGCTTCCAGCGCCTCCAGGCTGTCGATCGTGGTCATTGGCCCCTCCGTTTCGTCCCGCCGAGCCTAGGCGGCCGGTCGCGATCGGGAAAGAGGCCGGGTTCAGGTGGCGATGGCGCGGGCGCAGGCCTCGGCCAGGCGGCGGGGCGAAATCGGCTTGCCCACCACCGGCGGCTCGCGGCCCAGCAGAAGGTCGGAATTGCCGGTGACATAGACCACGGGGATCGCGCCGAGACGCCGGTGGATGGCCTCGACGGCCTCGACGCCCGTGCCGCCCACGATGCGGTAGTCGGCGGTGATCAGGTCGGGGCGACGGGCGAGCGCCAGCGCAAGAGCGTCTTCCGGGCAGTCGGCGATATCGAAGCTGGTGAAGCCCTGTTCGGCGAGCAAGGCCTCCACTTCGAAGGCGATCAAAATCTCGTCCTCGATGATCAGGGCATGTCG
>JAHINZ010000381.1 GCA_018895795.1 Alphaproteobacteria bacterium | reverse complement strand
CCGACACCGCCTCCGGCGGCCGCTGCGCGGCGACGCGGAGCGTCGTCCTTGAGAGACCTGTCCAGTCCGGCGATCGTCTCGCCGTGAGATGTAAGGAGGGCTGCGTCCTCGGTACGGACGATCAGGGGACATGATAGCGGGGGCAAATCGGCGCAGAATGCGCAACGCGTTCCGGAGGGTAGACATGCCGCGTTTCGCAACCTTGTTGTTCGATCTCGGCGGCGTTCTGGTCGAGAATACCCACCTCGACGACCTGCCAAACCTTGTTCCTGATCATCTGCTGAAGGGTGACTTGCACGATCTCTGGCTCAGCTCTCCGGCGGTGCGAAAGTTCGAGAGGGGTCAGATTGACGCCGCGACGTTCTCCGTACAGTTCGTGAGCGAGTGGAACCTGGCGCTCACGCCCGGCGCCTTCCTGGAGCGGGTCGCCGCTTGGCCCAAAGGCTTCTATCCGGGCGCCGCCGATGTGCTGACCGCGTTACGGCGCAGGCATCAAATCGCCTATCTCAGCAATTCCAACGCCCTGCACTGGGCCGGATTTTCAACGATCCTCCTGCACGCGGATCGCCCCTTTTCGTCCCACATCTGTGGCCTCCTAAAGCCCGACCCTGACGTCTTCAGTTTCGTGATCTCCGAACTGGATGTCGAGCCCGGCGAAATCTGCTTCTTCGACGACTCGCAGAGCAATGTTGAGGCGGCGCGAAGGGCAGGCATGGAAGCGTACCTCACCAAGGGCTTTGGCGAGTTGACGTCCAGGCTAGGAACACTCGGGCTCGTTTGAGCGCCGCTGTCGCCGTGAGATTCAAGGACGGGTCCGTCCTGGAGGGACGGATGATCAACGCGCGTTAGGGGATAAGGTCTCGCTCGCCCAACCCTCCCCCGCTCTCCCCGGCGAAAGCCGGGGCCCAGATTCAGCCTGAGCGTTTGGGGATGATCCGAGATGCGACGGGGTTAGAGCGCAAGACTCCCCGGGGTTCGATCTGGGCCCCGGCTTTCGCCCGGGAGAGCGGGAATTTGAAAACTAAAGCCCAGGCGGCGGCGGGGCCAGGATCTCGCGCTTGCCGGCGTGATTGGCGGCGCCGACCACGCCTTCCTTTTCCATCCGCTCCATCAAGGAAGCGGCGCGGTTATAGCCGATCTGCAGGCGGCGCTGGATGTAGCTGGTCGAGGCCTTGCGGTCGCGGGTGACCACGGCGACGGCGTTGTCATAGAGGTCATTGGCCCCGCCTTCGCCGGCGAAGGCGCCCTCGATGGCTTCTTCCTGCTCTTCGTCGCCGCCGGCGGTGACTTCTTCCAGATAGTTGGGCGTGCCCTGGTCGCGCAGGAACTTGGCCACGGCCTCGACCTCGCCGTCGCTGACGAACGGACCGTGCAGGCGGGTGACCCGCCCGCCGCCGGCCATGTACAGCATGTCGCCCTGGCCCAGCAGTTGCTCGGCGCCCTGCTCGCCCAGGATGGTGCGGGCGTCGATCTTGCTGGTCACCTGGAAGCTGATCCGGGTGGGGAAATTGGCCTTGATGGTGCCGGTGATCACGTCGACCGACGGACGCTGGGTGGCCATGATCAGGTGGATGCCGGCGGCGCGGGCCATCTGGGCCAGGCGCTGCACGGCGCCTTCGATGTCCTTGCCGGCCACCATCATCAGGTCGGCGACCTCGTCGATGACCACCACCAGATAGGGCATGGCCTCGGGCCGGATCTGCTCGGTCTCATAGATCGGCCGGCCGGCGTCGTCGAAGCCGGTCTGGACAGTGCGTTCAAAATGCTCGCCCTTGTCGAGGGCCTCATTGGCCTTGTCATTGAAGCCGGCGATGTTGCGCACGCCGATCTTGGACATCCGCCGATAGCGGTCCTCCATTTCGCGCACGGTCCATTTCAGGGCGACGATGGCCTTTTTGGGATCGGTGACCACCGGGGCCAGCAGGTGCGGGATGCCGTCATAAACCGACAGTTCCAGCATCTTGGGGTCGATCATGATGAAGCGGCACTTGTCCGGCGGCAGCTTGTACAGGATCGACAGGATGATGGCGTTGACGCCGACCGACTTGCCAGAGCCGGTGGTGCCGGCGATCAGCAGGTGGGGCATCTTGGCCAGGTCGGCGATATAGGGCTCGCCGCCGATGGTCTCGCCCAGGGCCATGGGCAGGATCGAGGTGGACTTGTCGTAGTCGTTGCTGGACAGCAGATCGCGCAGATAGACGGTCTCGCGCTTGGAATTGGGCATTTCGATGCCGATGGCGTTGCGGCCCTGGGCCACGGCCACGCGGCACGAGATCACGCTCATCGAGCGGGCGATGTCGTCGGCCAGGGCCACGACCCGGGCGGTCTTGACGCCGGGGGCCGGCACCAGCTCGTACATGGTGACCACGGGACCGGGGCGGATCTGGTCGATCTGGCCCTTGACCCCGAACTCGGCCAGCACGCTTTCCAGCAGCCGGGCGTTCTGGCGCAGGGCGGCGGCGTCGACATCGGACGAGCGCGGCTTGGCCTTGGCCAGCATGGCCAGCTCGGGCAGCTGGAAGCCGCCCTCGTCGTTGAAGTTGAAGGCCTTTTGCTGTTCGCGCTGTTCGCGGCCGCTGTCCTTGGGCAGGGTCTTGGGCTTGGCGATGGCCAGAGGCCGGGCCGAGATGGCGTCGGTGTCGTCGTCGTCCTGGCTGTCGGCGGGGGCCGACGGCGGGGTATAGGCCTGTTCCGGGACCTCGGCTTGCGGCCGGGCCGGGCGGCGCGGCGGAACCGGGGTCTCGACGCTCTTGCGGGCGCGGGCGGGCTTGGGGGCCGGCGCGGGTTCGGGCTGGACCTCGGCCCGTTGGCGCGGCTGCAGGGCCCCGCCCACGACCTGGACGATCGCTTCGGGGTCGAACCGCCGGAAGCCGATGGCGTAGCCCAGGGCGACGGCGGCGGCGATGGCCAGCACGACAGCGGCGATCGGCGTCGCGCCCGGCACGCGGGCGAAATGAAACAGACCGGCCAGTATGTGCAGCAGGCTGTCGCCCCAGAAACCGCCCAGGCCCTTTTCCAGCGGCCAGGCGGCCGGGGGCCGGGGGGCCGACAGCAGGCCGGCCAGGGCCAGCAGGCCCAGTCCGCCGACGCCGGCGCGAAGGCGAAGGTCGCGGCGCGATCCGGCCGGATCGGCCTGGGCCACCCGGGTGACGCCGAACACCAGCATCAGCAGGGCCGCGCCCCAGCCGGCCAGGCCCATCGACTGGATCATGATGTCGGCGACGGCCGCGCCCGTTCCACCCAGGGCGTTGGTGGCGTCGGCGCCGGTCGAGGCGTTCAGGCTGGGATCGGCGGGATTATAGGTGGCGACAGCCAGCAGCAGGCCGCCGCCGACCACGGTGACCAGCCCGCCCCGGAAGCGCGCCGACCAGGGCTGATCCCAGCCATAGCGGACCGCGTCCCAGAAGAGCTCCGTCGTTGTACGCCGCGCCGCTCGCGCCATGAAATACCCCAGCACTCAAGTCTAACCGGGATGTTGTGCGCCAAGAGGGTTAAGGGGCGTTTACGGCGTTCGTTTTTACGGGATTCAGGTTGGCGCGGGCCTCCGCCGGGGAAAGCCGCTTGGACCATGCCGCCTCGCCCGCGAGACGGAGCCATCCTTACATCTCACGGCGAGACGATCGCCGGAGTGAAAAGGTCTCTCAAGGACGACGCTCCGCGTCGCCGCGCAGCGGCCGCCGGAGGCGGTGTCGGCGGACAGACCTTTTCACTCCGGCACGCTGCAGCCTTCAAGAGATGTAAGGCTGGCTCCGCGCTAGGGCGCGCCGTGGCGTGGACGGCACCAACCGGTGTCGCCAAGTCGACGGAGCGGGAGATAGACATGACCATCGACTACACGACCCTAGCCTCGCCGCTGCCGCATCCGGGCGAACTGCTGCGCGAGGACTATCTGCCGGCCTTCAACCTGACCGCCGGCGCCCTGGCGAAGGCCCTGGGTTTGAAGGGCCGCAGCCGTATTGAACAGCTGGTGCGCGAGCAGCGCTCAATCACCGCTGATACCGCCCTGCGCCTGGGCAAGGCCTTCGGAACCTCGGCCGAATACTGGATGAACCTCCAGGCCCAGCACGACCTTTCCCGCGATGCGATCGCGAGCCGGGAAGCCCTGGCGGATATCCAGGCGCTTGTAGGGGTATAGATCGGTCGGGATCTGAGCCCGAGCGCAATGGGACATTCTGAGGGTCTGCTAAGGGTGGGGGGCGGACAGATCCTCCCCCTCTGGGGGAGCTGTCGCGGAGCGACTGAGGGGGCAGCGCTGGCGTCAGATGAGTTGAACTCTACCTGGGCCAGCGCCGCGCT
>JAHINZ010000032.1 GCA_018895795.1 Alphaproteobacteria bacterium | reverse complement strand
TCAACAATGTCAAAGACCCAGAGCCGAAGCTCCCAGAACCGCCTCTCAGCAGCACCACCGTTTAACGCCCGGTGTCGGCGGAGGCGGCTATCTATCCAACCCCGAATTCCGTGTCAAATCGTTTTTTACAAAACGTTCTGACTTTCTCAACTTGATCGACCCGAAGGCAGATCCGGAAGAGTTGGCAGCTTCTAAAGAAACCGCCGAACCCAGTCAAGCTATTATTTTGAAGAAATCTTCGAAACAACCACTGACTAGACTTTCGAAATACTTGGAGGCTCTTGCGAACATCTTTTGTATTTCTCAAGGAGGGCAGCTTCTAACGAAACCAGAACTCCCTGTCAACTGAACCTTCCAAGCTTTGTTTCCAGTCCGGCGAACGCCGTATCCAAAGACAAAGACAGAGCCGAAAGCGCGCCCGAAGGAGCGCTTGTCATTTCCGTGACCGGTTCGATTGAAGCCGCGGACCTTAGCGATATGTCTTTCGAAAAGCAAGGCCCGAAGGCCGAGGTTCCGTCCGACGGGCGCTAACCCCGGGGCGAGGAGCGGCTTCTAGAGATCGCCTCCCGGAGTCGCAAGCGCCGAATCCGCGAAATGTCCCCAGACGGGCATTGACCTGTGCACGGATGCTTGCGCGACGCCTTATCCTCCCCCAGAAGTCGGGATTAGAGGAGCACCCGCGTCCATGTTGTCCCAAAAGGCGCGCTATGCGTTGCGCGCGATGATCGAACTGGCGCGCGAAGCCGGTCAGGTTACGGCCGGCGAGCTGTCGATCCGGGCGGACGCGCCGCGCAAGTTCCTGGAAGCCATCCTTCTGACCCTGACGCGCGAGGGCCTGGTGGTCAGTCGCCGGGGCAAGTTCGGCGGCTATCTGCTGGGCCGGCCGGCCGCCGAGATCAGCTTCGCCGCCGTCATTCGCCTGGTCGACGGCCCCCTGGCCCTGGCCCCCTGCGTCAGCCGCACCGCCTTCCGGCGCTGCGAGGATTGCCACGATCTGGCGACCTGCGCGTTGCGCGAGGCGCTACTGAGGGCCCGCGACGCCACCGCCGCGGTGCTTGAAGCCTATAGCCTGGCCGACGCCGTCGCCGGCCAGGGCGCCGAACTGCTGGGCGGCTGACTACCCCGCCGCGATATAGGCCTTCAGCCCCTCGGCCTCGGCCTGGGCTTCGCTGATCTTGTACTTCACCAGATCGCCGATCGAGATGATCCCGGCCAGCCGCCCGTCGCGCACCACTGGCAGGTGGCGAATGCGGCGGTCGGTCATCCGCTCCAGAAGGGCGTCGACGGTCTCCTCGGGATAGGCGAAAACCACATCGGCGCTCATGCAGGCCGTGATCGGCCGGGTCAGGGCGGGCGCGCCTTCCTTGGCGATCACCCGAACGATGTCACGTTCGGAGAGAATGCCGACGATCGCCTCTTCGGCGTCGACCACCACCATGGCCCCCACGCGACGGGTATGAAGCAAGGCCGCGGCCGCGCCCACCGTCTCCTGGGGCGAAGCGGTGAACACCAGATCGCCCTTGTCCTTGAGGATTTGAGAAACCAGCACTGCGCATCTCCCTTTTATGATTGTTATTAAGAGAGGGTCTCGCAAAGCGGCCTGGGGATCAATGGGTCTGTGCACCCGCGCGCAATCGAGAGACGGGCGCGATCAGCACGGCGCCGGCCACGAAGCCGAACAGATGCGCCTCCCAGGCGACCGGCCCCGTCCCCATGCCTGGAAAGCCGCCGAACACCGCCATCACCAGATTGACGATCAGCCAGGCGGCCCCCAGCGACAGTACGCGCGGCGCGAACAGGCCGCTCAACTCGCCGGGACGGTCCATCAGCCGTCCCGCCGCGCCCATCAGGCCCGCCACCGCGCCCGAGGCGCCGATGACCAGACTGGTCGATTGCGGATGGATCGCCGCGTAGCCCAAACCGGCCAGCACGCCGCACACTATATAGAAGGCGATAAACAGGGCCCCTCCCCTGGCGCCCGATCCCAACAGACGGGCCACCGGCGCGCCGAAGGCCAGGGCGAAGGCGGCGTTCATGCCGGCGTGCAGCCAGCCGCCATGCACGAACAGCGAGGTGACCAGGCCAGTGACGTCGCCGCGCCAGACCCGCGCCGGCTCCAGGGCCAGGGCGTAGATCGTCTGATCGCTGGCCCGCCAAAGCAGGAGCGTGGACAGCAGGATGCTGGCGACCGCCAGAAGGGCCGGCCACGGCGCGTTGAACATCGGTTCGGGGCGGTCTTCGGTCATCACGCTCTCACTTCTCTGGGCGACTCTATATGGGGTGGCCGGATTCGAAGCCGCGCCCCTCCGGCTTAACCATTTTGCGAGACCTTGGCGCTAGACCTGAGACTGTATGAATTTGGCACGAGGGTTGCTTGCTCCCCCGCGTCGGCAGTCGCGGAGCCTTTTATGGCCTGGCATCGGAAGAACAGCATCGGCATGGGCGCGGTCTTGACCGCCGTCGTCATGGGCCTGGGCGCGCTCGGCGCGGCCCACGCCCAGACCATGTCGAGCAACTCCGCCGCCTTCAACGCCGGCTATGGCCGCATCGCCGGCCAGGAAAACCGCGTGGTCGACTATTCCACCCGGGACGCCAACGGTAATCGCGTGGTCGTGGACGGCGTGATGCTGACCGGCGCGGACCAGAGCGTCTATTCGTCCAGCAATTCGTCGGGCTCGCTGGACGCCTATTCCGGGGTCGGCGGCCGGGGCTACAGCAGCTCGACGGCTATCGGCAACAATCTGACGGTCATCACCCAGGGCAACAACAACACGGTGATCGTTAATTCGACCCAGACCAATACGGGCGCCATCTCGGCGGGATCGTCGGTCAAGAGCGGATCCAATGCCCAGTAAGCGTCTCTCCCTCATCGTCACGGCGCTGGCCTGCAGCGCGTTGACGGCCTGCGGCACGAGCCTGCCCAAGGTGTCGACGGCCGGCAATTACGCCAAGCCGATCGGCAGTGCGCCGGTCACCGCCAATCCCACCGACTATTCGGCCGCCTTGGTGTGCCTGAACCAATACGCCAAGCAGAACCGGATCGCCGCGCCGCGCGTGGCGATCGGCCGCATCGCCGACTATACCGGCAAGGAAGAGTCCGACGGCTCGGGCCGCAAGGTCACGCAAGGCGCGTCGCTGCTGGCCATGACCGCCTTCGCCAAGGCCGGCATGCCGATGGTCGAGCGCTTCGACACCTCTGTGTCGGAGTTCGAACTGAAATACGCCAACAACAAGCTGATCTCCGACCGCCCCAACCCCGGCGCCGACGCGCCGGTGGACTATCGCCGCATCCTGGCCGGTCAGGTGCCGGGCTCGGACTTCTATGTGGTCGGCGGCATCACCGAGCTGAACTACAACATCCGCTCGGCCGGCGTCGACGCCTATGCCGGCGACAAGGCCACCGACGGTCTGAAGGGCAATTTCAAGCGCCGGGTGTTCGTGATGAACATCGCCTTGGACCTGCGCCTGGTGAACACCCGGACACTGGAGGTAGTCGACGTCGTCGCCTACCAGAAGCAGGTGGTCGGCCGCGAGGTTAGCCTGGGCGTCTTCGACTTCCTCAACGGCAACCTGTTCGACATCTCGGGCGGCCGCGGCGCGCTGGAACCGATCCAGCTGGCGGTGCGGGCCCTGATCGAGCGCTCGGTCGTCGAGTTCAGCGCCAATCTTTACGGCATGCCGGGGCCGCAAAGCTGCCTGCGCTACGATCCGATGGGCGACGCCACCGTCGGGCAAACGGGCGCCTTTACGCCCGCCTACAACAATCTGGGAACCAACAATGCGCAGACCCGCGAAGACCCGTCTCGCTGGAACGCTCGCAGCGATCCCGATATGCGTGATGCTAAGCGGGGTCGCTACTAGTCAGACCGCGCCCAGCCCGGTTCTGAACAACCAGATCAATCTGGGCGATGTGTTCGCCGAGCAGACCCTGAACGTCGAAACGGTTAACGACGGCTTCTCCGCCACGACCACCGCCCCCGCCAACGGGGCGTTGGTGTCGGTGCAGAACACCGACGCGACGATGACCTCGAACCAGGAAAACTACGGGCAGGTCCAGGCCCATGGCGTGGTCAATGTCGCGACCCAGGGCGGAGCCGTCAGCGCCATCATCACCACGGCGGTGGGCAACAGCGGCACGGCCGCGGCCGACAACGGGACCCTGACCGGCGCCGCGACCCAGCTGAACACCGGACCGGTCACCGCGCGCGGCCAGCTCGAGGCCGCTGACGCCGAACTCGGCGACGTCTCGATCAGCACCCTGGCCCACGGCAACACCCAGGGCCTGACCCTGATCAATGGCGCGATGGGCGCGCGGGTCAGCCAGGGCAATACGGGCGACGTCCTGGCCGATGGCGGCGCGGTGGCCGGGGCCGTCACCGGCACGGCGGCCGTCTCGGGCGTGGCCACCGGCAACAACATTACCCTGTCCGGCTCCCAGCAGTCGGCCGCCCGGGTCATCACCCAGCAGTCGAACGCCGGCATAACCCAGGCCAGCAAGTTCACCGCCTACGGCGCCAGCTATCTGACCAGCACCGCGGCGGCCGCCAGTGGCAATAATCTGTCGGCGACCAATGAGGGTCCCCTGCTGGACGTGACCGCCAGCCAGGACAACGCCGCCTATGTCCGCGCCCAGGCCGAGGCCAGTTCCTACCAGTTCAGCGCGGCCCAGGTGAGCGCCCAGGGGGTCGGCAATTCCGTGCTGGTCGGCAACACCGGCCAGGAAATCGTGCTCGACAACGTCCAGGCCAATGCCGGCGGCGGCGTTGAGGTGATCGCCAGCTTCACGGGCGCCGACGGCTATGACGCCGTGGCCTCGTCGACCGCCATGGGCAACGCCGTCACCGGCTATGCCTGCGCGCAGTGCAGCGGCGGCATGACGGTCAGCAACAACCAGGTCAACAGCGCCGAAATCGGGGCCCGGACCACCACCGTCGTCGGTTCCGGCCGCTCGGTGACGGGCGTCGCCACCGCCACCGGCAACAACGCCAGCTTCTACGTCAGCGCGCCGGGCCACTGAGCCTCGCCGGCCAGGTCAGGGATCGCCCGGTCGTCTGATCCGGCGCAAAAGCGCCCGCGTCCGGATTTTGGCGGTTCTTCGCGGCTATCCCTGATATAGGCCGCATCCTTCGCGACACGTCGACACCTCCAAGTACGAGCATCTTATGGCTTCCCCCGCCCGCGCGCCTATTCTCGCCCTCAAGGACGTCCGTCTGGCCGACGGCGCCAAGCCGTTGTTCGACGGCGTCGACCTGGCGCTGGAGCCCCGGATCCGCGCCTGCCTCGTCGGCCGCAACGGCGCGGGCAAGAGCACGCTGCTCAAGATCCTGGCCGCCCAGGGGGCCGAGGCCGACAGCGGCGAGCGCGTGGTGCAGCCCGGGGCGCGGATCGTCTTCGTCAGCCAGGAGCCCGAGATCACCGGCGCCACCCTGTTGGACTACGCCACCGCCGGCGGGGCCGAGGACTATGAGGCCCAGGCCACCCTGGCCGACTTCGGCCTGGATCCGGAAAAGGGCACCGAAGGCCTGTCCGGCGGCGAAAAACGCCGCGCCGCCTTGGCGCGCGCCTTCGCCGAGCAGCCCGACGTGCTGCTGCTGGACGAGCCGACCAACCACCTGGACATCTTCGCCATCCAGACGCTGGAAGAAGAACTGGCGTCCAGCAAGTGCGCGGCCCTGATCGTCAGCCACGATCGGGCCTTCCTCAACCGCGTCACCCAGCGGACCTTCTGGCTGGAGCACCGCAAGGTGCGCCGCCTGGACAAGGGCTTCCAGGAATTCGAGACCTGGAGCGAGGCGGTGATGGCCGCCGACGCCGACGAGGCCCGCCGCCTGAACAAGGCGCTGGAGCGTGAAAACGCCTGGCTGGCGCGCGGCGTCCAGGGTCGCCGAGCCCGCAACGAAGGCCGTCGCCGCGCCCTGATGGATCTGCGCGCCGAGAAGAAGGACCGCCAGAGCGACATGCGGGGCAGCATCTACATGGCTGTCGAAGCCGCCGCGACCTCGGGCAAGAAGGTCGCCGAGGCCAAGAACGTCACCAAGCGGTTCGGCGACCGCGTGATCGTCGAGGACTTCTCGACCCGCATCCTGCGCGGCGACCGGGTGGCCCTGGTCGGCCCCAACGGCGCCGGCAAGACCACCCTGGTCAAGCTGCTGCTGGGCGAACTGCCGGTCGACGCCGGCACGGTCACCTTGGGGACCAATCTGGAGATCTCCTATGTCGATCAGGCCCGCATGGCCCTGTCGGACAAGATCACCGTCTGGGACTTCCTGACCCCCGGCGGCGGCGACTCCATTCTGGTGCGCGGCCTGCCCAAGCACGTGGCCGGCTACGCCAAGGACTTCCTGTTCACCGAAGCCCAGCTGCGCCAGCCAGTGACCAGTCTGTCGGGCGGGGAGCGCAACCGCCTGCTGTTGGCCCGCGCCCTGGCCACGCCGACCAATCTGATGGTCCTCGATGAGCCGACCAACGACCTGGACATGGACACGCTGGATCTGCTGGAGGATCTGCTGGCCGATTTCGAAGGCACGCTGATCCTGGTCAGCCACGATCGCGACTTCATCGACCGGCTGGCCACCTCGACCATCGCCATGAACGGCCACGGCAATGTCATCGAGACCCCGGGCGGCTGGACCGACCTGATCGATCAGAACCCCGACTTCTTCAAGGGCGCGCGCGGCGCCGGCGGCGGCGACTTCGCCACGGGCGCGGCCGTGAGCAAGTCTGTTCCGGTCGCGCCTGCGCCGGCCAAGAAAACCGTCAAGCTGTCCTATAAGGACCAACGTCGCCTGGAAGAGTGCGAGGCGCTGGTCGCGGCCAGTCCCAAGATCATCGGCGACCTCGAGGCCAAGCTGGCCGATCCCGCCTTCTACGCCCAGGACCCGAACGGCTTCGCCAAGATCATGAAGGCGCTGGACAAGGCCCGGGCCGATCTGGCCCAGGCCGAGGAAGACTGGATGGCCCTGGAGGAAAAGCGCGAGACCCTCGCCAACTGAGCTCGCCCCCCCCCGCGACGCTACGCCGCCTATGCTTGAAACCCGCCACGCCTTATGCATTGTCGTATCTCCGGCAAGCTTTGCCTTGACGGGCTAACGCCGACCCTAAGCTCAAGGCGCCGATAACGCCTCACCCGCGACGTAACGCCACACCAGGGAATTGCGCGGCGTCGGGAGGCGATCTTGGGCCTACGGTTTCAGGGGACCGAGACGTGCATGGGGCTTAAGCTGACACATCTGGAGCAGCGGCGTCAGAATACGCTTTTGCTGACGCTGGCGGTCACGATCGTCGCGAGCCTGATTTTCAGTGAGTTCCTGACGCGCGCCCAACTGGGTCTGGCCTCCTTCTGGCCCGCCAACGGCCTTTTGGCTGTCGGCCTGATGGCGTTGAAGCCGCCCCAGCGCATCGCCCTGACCACGGTGGCGATCGTCTTCCATCTCCTGATCGGCCTCTTGGTCGGCGATCCTGTCGCCAAGGCTCTGCTCGTCACCAGTGTTGATACGCTTGAGGCCTATGCGGTCTGGGGCGTGACCCGGCGGCTCATGGGCGGCATGCCCCGTGTGCGAACCATGCGCCAACTCGCCCTGCTGGTCGCGGGCGGCGCGCCGGTCGCGGTGATCGCGGCCCTGGTCGGGGCCGCCATGATGAAACTGGGGTCGGAAGCCCCCTACCTGACCTTGGCCTGGGGCTGGTTCGCGCGCAGCGGTCTTGGCCTGGCGGTTGTCCTGCCCGCCTCCCTCGTGTTGCTCGACGCCGAACATCGTCGCGGTTTCCACCGTTCGGCCAGTGAACGACTGGCTTTGTTCGCGGCGATCGCCGCGGTCACGGCGCTATGTTTTCATCCCGATGGCCTGCCCGCCCCCTTCCTGATCATGCCGCTCACCATGCTGGCGGCGTTCCGGCTGGGCGCGCGCGGCGCGGCGGAGAGCTCGCTGATCGTGGCTTGCGTGGCCATTCCCCTGATGGTCCCGAACGGCGCGGCGCCCAGCGGCGTGCGCTGGGGCGATGCCGACCCTACCCGCCTGGCCCAGGTCTTTGTCGCGCTGTTGTTCGGCACCAATCTGGCGACCGGTCTGGCCCTGGCCCAGCAGGAGCGCCTCAAGCGGCTGCTGGTTCGGCGCGAGCAGTTGACCCGCGCCGCCCGGGCCCGCGCCCTGGCGGCGACCGAGGCCAAGACCGAGTTCCTGGCCACCATGAGCCACGAGATCCGCACGCCCCTCAACAGCGTCCTCGGCTTCGCCCAATTGCTGGCGATGCGCAGCGATCTGCCACCCGACGCCCGGCGCCAGGTCAACCTGATCGACTCCGCCGGCGGCGCCTTGCTGACCGTGGTCAACGACATTCTCGATTTCTCGCGGGTCGAGGCGGGGCAGATCGAACTGAGCCCACAGCCGACCTCCGCGCCCACGCTCCTGCGCGAGACGGCCGCCATCCTGGCGCCCGAGGCCCGCGCCAAGGGCCTGGCGCTCAATGTCGACGTCACCGACCCCGTCGACGGCCTGCACGATCTGGACGACGCGCGCCTGCGCCAGGTGTTGCTGAACCTGCTCAACAACGCCGTGAAGTTCACGGAACGCGGCGAGATCAACGTGCGTCTTATTGTCGAGCCGGGCGACGCCGAGGATCGGCTGCGCTTCGAGGTTACCGACACCGGTGTCGGCATTCCCGTCGACAAGCAACCCCTGCTTTTTCAGCGCTTTTCGCAGGTCGACAGCTCGGCCAGCCGCACCTATGGCGGCGCGGGCCTGGGCCTGGCGATCAGCCGTGCGCTCGTCGAACTGATGGGCGGCAGGATCGGCGTCGACAGTGTGCCGGGCCGCGGGTCGTGCTTCTGGATCGAGGTCATCGCGCCGGTCGCCGAGCCGCTGGAACTGCAAGACCGGCCGGAACCGGCGACCGCCCGCGCCGGCCGGATCCTGCTGGTCGATGATCACCCGATGAACCGTGAAATCGGGGTCGCCCTGCTGACCCTGGTGGGCTGGCAAGTGGACACCGCCGAAAACGGCCAGCAGGCCGTCGAAGCGGCCGAGGCGGGCCAATACGACATGATCCTGATGGACATTCATATGCCCGTGATGGACGGCTTGGCCGCCACCCGCGCCATCCGCGCCCTGCCCTCGGCCGCCGGCAAGGTCCCGATCATCGCCATGAGCGCCGACGCCCTGCCCCAGCAGGTCGAGCGCTGCTACGCCGCGGGCATGGTCGACCACATCGCCAAGCCCATCCAGAGAGAAACGCTCTACGCCAAGGTCGAGCGCTGGATGGCCGCGTCCGCCCTCGACGCCTGATCCGAAAATCGCCGTTCTCCCTTGGAAGACGTCGCCGCGACGCCTAGTCTCGCATGACGTTGTCTGGAGGGATTCATGGGTCTTCGTCGCTTGGTCGCGCTTGCGCTGTGCGGATTGATCGCCGCCTGCTCCCCGTCCGCCAACAAGTCCGCCGAAGCGCCAGGCCGCACCGCCCTGAAGCTGGCGACGGACTGGCGGGCGGAGGCGGAACTGGGCGGCTATTATCAGGCCCTGGCCACCGGCGAATACGCCAAGCGCGGCCTGGACGTCACCCTCATCCAGGGCGGCCCGGCCGTGAACGTGCCTCAGCTGCTAGCCACCGGCGCCGTCGATGTCGGGGTTGGCTCCAACAGCTTCATCGTCCTGAACCTGGCCAAGGAAAAGGCGCCGGTGAAGGCCGTCGCGGCTTTCATGCAGAAGGACCCGCAAGTCCTGATCGCCCATCCCGACCAGGGACTTCAGTCCATCGCCGACCTGAAGGGCCGCCCGATCCTGCTGTCGGACGCCTCGATCACCGCCTTCTGGGTTTGGCTGAAGGCCAAGTACGGCTTCACCGACGATCAGGTCCGCAAATACAATTACAGCGCCGCGCCGTTCCTGGCCGACAAGCGCGTGGTCCAGCAGGGCTATCTCACCAGCGAGCCCTACCTGATCGAGAAGGAAGGCAAGATCAAACCCGCAGTCTTCCTGCTGGCCGATAGCGGCTATCCCGCCTACGCCTCGATGGCCCTGGTCACCGACAGTCTGATCGCCAAGAATCCGGCGGCCGTGCAGGCCTTTGTCGAGGCGACGGCGGCGGGCTGGAAATCCTATCTCTACGGCGATCCCAAGCCCGGCGACGCGGCGATCCTGAAGGACAATCCGGAGATGACCCAGGACGTGCTGGACCAGGCGCGCGACAAGATGCGCGCCTTCGGCATCGTCGCCGCCAAGGACACCGGTGATCAAGGCGCGGGCATCGGCGCCATGACCGACGCCCGCTGGACGGAATTCTTCAAGGTGGCCGCCGACCAGGGCGTCTATCCCAAGGATATGGACTACAAGAGCGCCTACACGCTGCAGTTCGTCCCGAAGGGGCAATGACGCCTTCCATCGCCTCTCTTTCCGCCGTCGAGGTCGACTATCCCGGGCGCGGTCGCGCGCTGGGGCCGGTCGATCTTGAGCTGCTGTCCGGCGAGATCGTCGCCCTGGTCGGGCCGTCGGGCTGTGGCAAGTCCACCGCCTTGCGACTGCTCGCCGGTCTGGAGGCGCCGACCCGAGGATCCGTCAGCCGCGCCACGGGCAAGGGCGAGACGGCCGTGGTCTTCCAGGCCCCCACCCTGGCCCCCTGGCTCGACGCCCAGGCCAATGTCGCCCTGCCGCTGGAGCTGGCCGGAGAGGACCGCGCCCTGGCCCGGGCCGCGGCGGGAGAAGCCTTGGCCAAGGTGGGTCTGGGCGACGCCCTGACCGCGCGGCCGGTCCAGCTGTCCGGCGGCATGGCCATGCGCGTCTCGCTGGCCCGCGCCCTGGTCACCCGTCCGCGCCTGCTGCTGCTGGACGAGCCCTTCGCCGCCCTCGACGAGATCACCCGCCGCGCCCTGGCCGACGACGTCCTGGCCCTGGCGGCCGGGCTGTCCCCGGCCCTGGTCTTTGTCACCCACAATGTCGAGGAGGCGGTCTATATGGCCGGCCGTGTCGTGGTCATGAGTCCCGGGCCCGGCAGGATCGCCGGCGAGGTCGCCGTGGCCGGCCCTCTGATCCGTCCCACGGGCTTTCGGACCACCGAGGATTTCCGCCTGGCCGTCGAGGCGGTCTCGGATCTGCTGGCCCATAGCGGGGCGCGCGCCGCGTGAAGACCCTTTCGCCCCTGATCTCGCCCCTGATCCTGATCGGCCTGCTGCTGGCCGGCTGGGAGATCGCCTGCGCGCGCTGGGCCATCCCGCCCTATCTGCTGCCGCCGCCCAGCGCGATCTGGACCGCCCTGCTGCAAGGCTGGCCGCTGCTGCTGGCCTCGGCCTGGGGCACCCTGTCGACGGCCCTGCTGGCCTTGGTCATGGCCAGCGTCCTGGCCTGTTCCCTGGCGTTCCTGGTCAGCCTCAGCCCGCTGATGGAAGACGCCGTCCGGCCGATCGCCGTCACCCTGCAGGTCACGCCCCTGGTGGCCATCGCGCCGCTGGTGACCATCTGGTCCGGCATCGACCATCCCGAGCGCGCCGTCATCGGCCTGGCGGCGGTCGTCGCCTTCTTCCCGATCTTCTCGGGCGCCCTGACCGGACTGAAGGCCGTCGATCCGGATCTTTCCCGGCTGTTTGACCTGTATGGCGCGTCACGCGCCCAGCGTTTGTGGCGCCTGCGCCTGCCCTCGGCCGTCCCGGCCCTGCTGGAAGGACACAAGGTCGCCTCGGGCCTGGCGGTGATCGGCGCCGTGGTGGCCGAGTTCGTGGCCGGTTCGGGCGGGGCCCAGGGTTTGGCCTGGCGTATTCTCGAGGCCTATAATCGCCTGCAGACCGCCCGGGTGTTCGCCGCCCTGCTGACCCTGGCCGTGATGGGGGTGGTGCTGCATGCCTTGATGGAGCTGGCCGAGCGCAGACTTCTCGCCCTTTGGCGCGGGCGTTAGGTCCAGATTAAGCGGCGAGGGTTAAAGCTTGAGGTTCGGAGTCTCGCGTCAGGCCGCCCTATGCGTTCCATCGTTCTCATCGCCGCCCTCGTCAGTGTCGCGACCGTCGCGCGCGCCGAGGAAGCACGCGAGAGCCGCTATGGGCCGGGCCCTGATCGCCGCGCCGCCGCCCTGAGCGCCGCCTATGCGGGTCCGATCCTGGGATGGGCCGGCAAGTCGGGGGGCGTCACAACGGCTTCCCGTCAGTCACCCCCGCTGATCGCGCCGTCCTGGAGCCGGATGGGCTCGGCGGCGCCCTCCATGGCTCAGCCACCGCAGGCGGCTCCCGCGCCTCAGGTCATCGCCGCCTCCCCCTCGTCGGCCCTGGCCCCCAACCTGTCGCGCACCTATTCCGTCGGACGTCAGTACGGCCTGCA
Source organism: Alphaproteobacteria bacterium (assembly GCA_018895795.1). Lineage (GTDB taxonomy): Bacteria > Pseudomonadota > Alphaproteobacteria > Caulobacterales > Caulobacteraceae > Caulobacter. The sequence continues at coordinate 10,733 of JAHINZ010000032.1, read as the reverse complement.
GCCCGACGCTCTACCGCCGCTGCAACCGAACGGCATGGTGTTCATCGCCCCGTCCGAAGACGCGCCGCGTCAGACGGACGAGGAACCCCGCCACGGCTCGGCCGAATGGCTGGCGGGCGCCGCGCGCGGCGACGAAGACGCCGACCGCGCCGCCGGCAAGGACGGTTCTCTCTGATGCAGTCCAAGCTTCACGACCTGATCGCCCTGGCCGACGAGCCCTCCAGCGCCAAGCGCCGTGAGTTGCTGCGCGGCGTGACCGACCTGTTCTTCACCGGCGACAATCACGACCCGGTTCAGATGGGCCTGTTCGACGACGTCATGAGCCAGCTGGCCGGCGAGATGGAAGAGGCCGTCAAGGTCGAGCTGGCCGAACGCATGAGCCAGGCGCCCGCCCCGCCGCGCGGTCTCAGCCGGGCCCTGGCCCTGGACAGTATCGCCGTCGCCCAGCCGATCCTGCGGGGCTCTACCAGCCTTTCGGAAGAAGACCTGTTGGAAGTGGCCCGCACCCGCGGCCAGGATCATCTGCGCGCCATCTCCCAGCGCGCCACCGTGCCCAGCGCCGTATCGGACGCCATCGTCCAGCGCGGCGACGACGACACGCTGGGCGTGCTGCTGCGCAACGAGGGCGCGGTGCTGTCGCGCGCGGCGCATGAGACGGTGGTCGATCGCGCCGCCGCCAATCCAAACCTGCATGAGGCCGTAGTCGACCGCCACAGCCTGCCCGTCGATCTGCTCAACGAGATGTACTTCATCGTCGAGGCCAAGCTTCGCGATCGGATCATGGAAAAGAACGCCGACATGGACCCGGCCACGCTGGAGGCGGCGCTCAACGCCGGCCGCAAGCGGGTCGCCGCCCAGGATGGGGCGCTCCCGGCCGACTATGCTCAGGCCGAGCAAGAGTTCCTCGCCATCAAGGCCAAGGGCGGGGCCTCGCCTCAGATCCTGGCCGGTCTTCTTCGCGCCAAGAAGAACACCCTGTTCCTGGTCGTCCTGGCCGACATGGCCGATATCGACTTCCATACCGCCCGCAAGATCCTGGAGCGCCGCGAGCTGGACGCCCTGGCCGTGGTCTGCAAGGCGGCCGACATCGACCGCGCCCTGTTCCTGACCTTCGCCCTGCTGATCCTGGATCCGTCCGACGACGTGATGGGCAAGGCCAAGGCCTATGGCGAACTCTACGCCGCCCTGCCCCGGGAGTCGGCGCTGCGGACTATTCGCTTCTGGCGCCTGCGCCGCCAGACCGGCGACGTCGCCGCCGCCTGATCGCGGCTTTCGCGAGGCGTCTGACGCCTTGCTTGCGCCTTTACACCCAGCCAAGGTGGCGCTCCCTGACGTCCACCCTAACCTTGGGTCGTATATGATTCGCGCTTCGCGCCTGACGCTACTCGCCGCCGCCGGCCTGTCCCTGACCGCCTGCTCGGCCCTGCCCAAGTTTTCCATGCCCTCGCTCGGCGCGAGCCCGCCCGCCGCGGAGTCCGCCCAACTGACCGGGCCGACCGTGAAGGCGCTGAAGCCCGGCCAGTGGGCGCACGAACTGTCCGGGCTCGCGCCCGATCCGCGCGTCCGCTTCGGCGCCCTGCCCAACGGCATGCGCTACGCGATAGAAAAGAACGCCACGCCGCCGGATCAGGCCGCCCTGCGCCTTTGGTTCGACACCGGCTCGATGATGGAGGCCGAAGACCAGCAGGGCCTGGCTCACTTCCTCGAGCACATGGCCTTCAACGGCAGCACCCACGTGCCCGAAGGCGAGATGATCAAGATCCTGGAGCGCCACGGCCTGGCCTTCGGGGCCGACACCAACGCCTCCACCGGCCTGGACGAAACCGTCTATCAGCTGGACCTGCCCAAGACCGACGACGCCACCGTCGACACCTCGCTGATGCTGCTGCGCGAAGTCGCCGGCGAGCTGACGATCTCGCCCGAAGCGGTGGATCGCGAACGCGGCGTCGTGCTGTCCGAAGAGCGCACCCGCGACAGCCCCAGCTATCGCGCCCTGATCAAGTCCATGGACTTCCAGATGGAAGGCCAACTGCCGCCCAAACGCATCCCGATCGGCAAGACCGAAATCCTGAAGACCGCGCCGGCCCAGAAGATCCGTGACTATTACGAGGCCTATTACCGCCCTGAACGAGCGGTGATCGTGGCGGTCGGCGATTTCGACCTCGACGCCATGGAAGCCAAGATCAAGGCCCGCTTCAGCGACTGGAAGGGCAAGGGCCCGGCGGGCGGCGATCCCGACGTCGGCCCGGTGGCCAAGCGCGGCGAGACCGCCCGGGTCGTCGTCGAGCCCGGCGCCTCGCTGGCGGTGCAGCTGTCCTGGGCCGCCAAGCCCGACGGCCTGATCGAAACCAAGGCCACCGACAACCGCGACACCCTCAGAAACCTGGGTTTCGCGGTGCTGAACCGCCGCATGCAGGCGCTGAGCCGCGCGGCCGATCCGCCCTTCATCGCCGGCGGCGCCTTCACCGGCGATCAGTACGGCGCGGTGCGTCTGACCACCCTGGGCGCCACCGCCCAGCCCGGTCACTGGCGCGAAGCCCTGGTCGCCCTGGAACAGGAACAACGGCGCGCCCTGCAGTATGGCGTGCGGCAGGATGAGCTGGATCGCGAGATCGCCAACATGCGCTCCAAGCTGGTGGCGGCGGCCACCGGCGAAGCCACTCAGCGCACCACCAGCCTGGCCGGCGGCATCGTCGGAACCTTGGGCGACGGCGAGACCGTCACCGACCCCAGCCAGAACCTCGCGGCCTTCGACGAGACCGTGAAGGGCCTGACCGCCGACCGCGTCAGCGCGGCGCTGAGGGCGACCTTCGCGGGATCGGGTCCGCTGATCCTGATCCCCACCCCTGCGGCGATCTACGGCGGCGAAAAGACCGTGCTGACCGCCTATGACGACTCCCGCAAGGTCGCCGTAACGCCCCCCGCCGCGCCCAGCACGACGCTGTGGCCCTATGCCAGCTTCGGACCGATCGGCAAGATCGCTGAACAAAAGGACATCGCCGATCTCGACGCCGTCTTCGTGCGCTTCGAAAACGGCGTGCGCCTGACCGTCAAGCCGACCAAGTTCCGCGATGACCAGATCCTGATCAAGGTTCGCATCGGCCATGGTCTGCTGGACTTGCCGCCCAGCGCCCAGAACCCCCTGTGGTCCGGCTCAGCCTTCATCGAGGGCGGTCTCAAGCAGATCAGCGCCCAGGACATGGAGCAGGTGCTGAACGGCAAGATCTGGAACGCCAGTCTCGGCGTCGAGGACGACGCCTTCACGCTCAGCGGCCGCACGCGTCCCGACGACGTGAGCACCGAACTGCAGGTGCTGGCCGGGTTCGCGACCGAGCCGGGCTGGCGGCCCGAGGCCTTCTCGCGGATCAAGACCTATTACGGCACCATCCACGACCAGCTGGAAACCACCACCGGCGGCGTGCTGGGCCGGGATCTCAGCGGCTTGCTGCACAACGGCGACAAGCGCTGGACCTTCCCGTCGCGGGTCGACATCGCCTCGGCCTCGCTGGACGGGCTCAAGGCGGCGGTCACCGATCCGCTCAGCAAGGGCGAGATCGAGGTCGTGGTGGTCGGCGACATCACCGTCGACAAAGCGATCGCCGCCGTGGCCGAGACCTTCGGGGCCCTGCCGCCTCGCCCCGGCGTGACCGATCCCGCCAGCGCGAGCCAGATCACCTTCCCCGCGCCGTCGATGACGCCGACCGTGCTGACCCACAAGGGTCGCGCCGATCAGGCTCAACTGGTCATGACCTGGCGGACGGACGACCTGTTCTCCGACCTGCAACGCTCGCGCGATACCTCGGTCCTGGCCCAGGTGATGCAACTGCGGCTGACCGACGAACTGCGCGAGAAGCAGGGGGCCACCTATTCGCCCTCGGCCTCGGCCACCCACAGCGTGGTGTTCACCGACTGGGGCTATCTGTCGGTCAGCGTCGAGGTTCCGCCCGAGAAGCTGGACCAGGTGATCGCCTCGATCCGCCAGATCGCCGCCGACCTGCGCGACAAGCCCGTCAGCGCCGACGAGCTGGACCGGGCCAAGAAGCCGCGCATCGACCAGATCGAAAAGGCGCGCGCCACCAACGAGTACTGGTTGGGCAACCTGGCCGGGGCCCAGACCGATCCCCGCATCCTGGACGCCACGCGCTCGGTGATCGCAGGCCTGGAACGGGTGTCCGCCGCCGACGTCCAGAGGGCGGCCAAGACCTTCCTGGGCGATGACAAGTCGTGGACCCTGCTGGTCAAGCCCGAGGGCAAGTAGACATGAAAAGGCCCTCTCGCCGGTCTCGGCGAGAGGGCCTGAAGGCTCGACGGTGGAGGCGGGTCTAGTAGACCACGCCGCCGACGCCGCCATCGAGGCTGAAGCTCATCGACGTCGTGCTGCGCTCCTGGACCGTCTCTTCGCGATAGGCGGTGTAGGTTTCGCGGGTCAGGATGGTCAGGATCTTGATCCCGGCGCCGAAACGGCGAAGCAGCGAGCGCTCGTTGCAGTCGCGGGCCGGGCGTTGCGGGCGACACACCACCGTACCGGCCTGACCGGCGCCGGGCGTATGATAGAGGGCCTCGTTCTTGGCGCAGATATAGGTCTGGGCGCCCTTGCCGCCGCTGCTGATGTCGATGCTGCTTTCATAGTCGCCGATCACGTACTGCATGCGCGCGCCGGCGATGCAGCGATACAGTTCGCCGTCATACTGGTCGTCGATATCGCGATCGGGAGTGACCTGAGAGGCCGGATGCGGCACGTCGCGGTCGTCCAGGCAGACGGCGCGGATGACCACCCGGCGCAGCTTGGTGCGGGTGGCTTCGTACGACGCGCGGCGACGCTGCTCGGCGCCCTCGACATTGAGGCCCTGAATATAGCCGGTGGACATGGGGCCGGAATAGTAGCCGCCGTGCGTCCCGCCGCCGTAATAGACGGTGCTGCTGGCTCCGGCGCTAGCGCCGGACCCCGCGCCCGCCCCAGAGGCGGCGCCGGCCGACGCGCTGGCGCTAGCGTTGGCGTTGACGATCACGGTGGCGCCGACATTGATGTTGACGCCGGGAATGTTGACGTTGTGGCCGGGCGTGCAGCACGGCGTGCTGGGGGGCGTCGGCGGCCTGGGTGGCGGCGTCGGGACGGTGCAACAGGTCGGGGGCGCCGGGCAGCCGGACGTGCAGCCGGCGGCATAGGCCGCTCCGCCCAGCAACAGGCCGCCCAACAGGGCGCTCAGGCCCCACATCAGCCCGCGCATCGATCGTTTCGGCGCCTTCATGGCGTTTCCCTTCGCACGACGTCGTCCGACCATTCAGCCAGCAAGAATCGGGCCGCGACCCGCCGCCCGTCCGGCTTGCGCCAAAACGGGACGGTCGGGGCTTGGCCCGGATCTCCTAGCAAGCCCCGTGCGGCGCAAAACGGCCGCGGCAGGACCCGCCAGGGGACGACGATGTTCCATCCAAGCACGGAACGATTGATAGACTATTGGCGTGATCGGAAAGTCGACGCGGCCGCGCCGGCCCGCGCCGACATCAATCCGGGCGATTTCACCGACCTCCTGCCGCAGGTCTTCATCGTCGGACGCGAGCATCTGGGGCAGATGCCCTTCCGGCTGACCGGCGGCTTCGTCGCCGATCTTCACGCCCGCGACCTGCGCGGCCAGGATTTGCTGAGCCTTTGGGCCCTGTCGCACCGGCTGGAGCTGAAGTCATCGCTGGAGGTGGCGCGCCGTCGCCGTCAGCCGGTGGTGGTCACGGCCGACATCCGCGCCCAGGGCGTGCCTTCGGTCGGCATGGAAGTGCTCTTCGCGCCCTTGCGCGGGGCCAGCGGCGAAACCGACCGATTCCTTGGCTTTTACCAGCCTATCGCCATGATGCAGCGGCTGATGGGGCGGCCGGCTCAGGACCTGGCCGTGCGACAGATCCAGCCCCTGGGCCTGGACAACCAGGACGGCCCGCAGCTGCGTCTGGCCACCCTGCACGGCCGCAGGATCGCCTAGGCCGGCGCCGCGTCCCGCGCGGTCTCGATCTGGTTGGGATGGCTGACATAGTAGTCCAGCGCCGCCAGCAGCTCGCGCCAAGCGACATCGATCTCGGCGGTCCAGTCCTCGGCCAGCAGGTGTTTCACCGTCTCGGCGACGACGCCGAAGAAGGTCCCGAACACCGCTGGCGGCACATCATAGCCGGCATGATTCATCACTTCGCTCTGGATCAGCGTGACCGCGTATTGGCGCGGGCCGACAAAGTCCAGCATCGATCGGATCACCTGGGACAACATCTCGCCGCGGACCTGGTGATTGGCGTCCATGCAAAATAGCGGCTCCATCGCCGGCTGCAGAGCGAACAGCCGACTATAGACCAGAGGCGTCAGATCCTCGCAGCGCTCGGCGGCGATCTCGAAGCTCCGCTCGATCAGGTCGCCGCGCATCCGGCCTAGTCGCGTCCGGCCGCGTTCAGATCGGCCATGACCTCGGCCGGCAAGCTTAGCCGGGCCGCGCCCATCAAGTCCTGCAGCTGCGCCACCGAGGTCGCGCTGGCGATCGGGGCGGTGACGGCGGGATGGGCCATGATCCAGGCCAGGGCGATCTGGGCCGGGGTCGCGCCGGTGGCCTGGGCGGCCTTGTCCAGCGCGGCCAGGACCCGGACACCCTTGTCGTTCATGTAGTCGCGCTTGATCGTCGGGGCCCGGGCGCGGCCCTCGAGGTCGGCGTCGGTGCGATATTTGCCGGTCAGGAAGCCGGCGGCCAGTCCGTAGAACGGAATGACCCCCACCCCCTCGGCCTGGGTCAGGGTCGCAAGCTCCCCCTCGACCTGGTCGCGGTCATACAGATTGAACTTCGGCTGGATGGTCTCGTAGCGCGGCAGGCCCTTGGCCGCCGAGACGGCCAGGCTGTCCGACAGGCGCGCGGGTGTGAAGTTCGAGGCCCCGATCGCCCGCACCTTGCCGGCCTTCACCAGTCGGCCAAAGGCCTCCAGGGTTTCGTCGATCGGCGTGGCGGCGTCGTCCTGATGCGACTGGTAGAGGTCGATATGGTCGGTCTGCAGCCGCGTCAGCGAGCCTTCGACCGCCGCCTCGATATTGCCGGCCGACAGCCCCGGCTGTTTGGGCCACATGGCCACCTTGGTCAGGATCAGCACGTCGTCGCGCCACCCCCGGGCCTTCAGCCAGCGGCCAATGACGCTTTCGGACTCGCCGCCCTGGTGGCCCGGGACCCAGGCGGAATAGACGTCGGCGGTGTCGACGGCGTTGAAGCCGCCGTCGACGAAGGCGTCCAGCAGGCGATGCGAGGTCGCCTCATCCGCCGTCCAGCCAAAGACATTGCCCCCGAAGATCAGGGGCGCGGTCGACAGGCCGGAACGGCCGAGGGGGCGACGCTGCATTCACTCAACTCCGAAATTCAGGCCGCGACGGCCCGGCCGTCCTCGAACACCGGAACATCGACCGGCTGCAGGGTCGTGCGACCGCGCAGCAGGTCGGCCGCCCGCTCGGCGATCATGATGGTCGGCGCATTGGTGTTGCCGCCGACCAGATTGGGCATGACCGAGGCGTCGATGACCCGAAGACCGGCCACCCCCTGCACCCGCAGCTGATCGTCGACCACCGCCATCGCGTCCCCGGCCACGCCCATCCGGCAGGTGCCCACCGGATGGTAGATGGTTTCCGACTTGGCGCGGATCCAGGCGTCGAGGTCGGCGTCGCCCCGCACGTCGGCGCCCGGCGCGTATTCGGCGTCGCGATAGGGATCCAGGGCCGCCTGGGCCACCACCTCGCGCGCCATGCGGACGCCCTCGCGCAACGCCCGGCGATCCTCGTCGGCGGCCAGATAATTGGCCAGGATGGTCGGATCATCGAACGGATCGGCCGAGCGCAGCCCGACCTGGCCCCGGCTCTCGGGACGCAGTTGGCAGACGTGGAGGGTGAAGCCGTCCTTTTCGATCAGGGTCTTGCCGTGGTCCTGCATGATGGCCAGGACGCCGTGGATCTGCAGGTCGGGGCGATCCAGATCGGGGCGCGACTTCAGGAAGGCGCCCGACTCCAGGAACTGCTGACGGCCAAGACCCTTGCCCATCAGCATGTAGGACAGGCCCGTGCCCAGCTTCTTGAGGCCCTTGTTGGCCGAATAGGCGCTGACCAGGTTCTTGCTGGTGTAGGACAGGCAGACGTCGAGATGGTCCTGCAGGTTGGCGCCGACGCCCTTGGCTTCATGGACCACCGCCACGCCATGTTTTTTCAGCAGGTCCGGCGCGCCGACGCCCGACAGTTGCAGGATCTGCGGCGACTGCACCGCGCCGGCGCTCAGCAGCACCTCGGCGTCGGCATGGGCCGTGCGCATCTCGCCGCCCTTGCCGACCACATAGTTCACGCCGATGGCGCGCCCCTTCTCGATCAGGATCTTGGTGGTGCGGGCCTCGGTGACGCAGGTCAGGTTCGGGCGCGACAGGGCCGCGGCCAGATAGGCGGCCGCCGCGCTCCAGCGCTGGCCGTCGCGGATCGTCAGGTCATAGGGGCCAAAGCCTTCCTGCTGGAAGCCGTTGAAATCCCGCGTGGTCTTGTAGCCGGCCTGGCGACCGGCCTCGATCAGGGCCGGATAGAATGGGCTGGCGGATTCACCCTTCGACACATGCAGCGGCCCCTGGCCGCCATGATAGGCGTCGCCGCCGGCGTGATGGGTTTCCGAGCGCTTGAAATAGGGTAGCACCTCGGAATAGGACCAGCCCGACAGGCCCATCTGCCGCCACTGGTCATAGTCGCGCGCATGGCCGCGGATATAGACCATGCCATTGATCGCCGAAGAGCCGCCCAGGCCCTTGCCGCGCGGCCACCACAGCTTGCGATTGTCCAGGTGCGGCTCTTCCTCGGTCCAGAAGCCCCAGTTCTGCTCGCCCTTGGCCTTGATCAGCTCGCCGACCCCGGCCGGCATCTTGACCAGGATCGAGGTGTTCTTGCCCCCGGCTTCCAGCAGCAGGACCTTGATGGCGGGATCTTCGGTCAGCCGCGCGGCCAGCACGCACCCCGCCGAGCCCGCGCCGATGACGATGTAATCGAAGCGTTCGCTGGCCATGACCCTGACGCCCTCCCTGAATGTTATCGTTGTTAAGACAGAGAGTGGCGCGGCTTTTCGTCGGGCGCAAGGCCGCTGTGTCGGTGTCGGCGCAACTTAGAAGTGGCCCAAAAACCAGTTGGCATTGTCCCTTGCCGCAGGGCGTGCCCCTGGACACGCCCCATGGTCAGAGACGCGCCAAAGGCGGACATTGGCGCAGGTCCAGAAACTCGACCTTCCGACGGTTCAGCGCACCGAGCAATTGCGCGTTTTTGGACAGCGAGGGGGGGGGGCAGCCAGGCGACTTGGAGAGCATAACGGCGCCAGCGAGCGTCGCAGCTTCTGCTCCGGCTCCGGCTCCGGCCGAGCCTAGACCAGCAGCGATAAGGCCAGCTCCGCCGAACGAGTCGGCAATCCAGCCACCGCCGTTTACGCTTCCAGTCTCGTCAAACGAGAGTTCGGTGATATCATTCGAATAGGCCAGAGCTAGCTTGTTCATTGCGCTCTCCGTCAAATGTGCCGCCAACGCGCATACTAGCGATTAACAAGTTATAGTTGCATCGCTCCTGACTCTACGTCAAGCTGGCGCAAGCGCCGCCACGACGCAATCTCAGATAGAATGACGCATCCTTGGGCCGCACTCGCCCTTTGATCTCACCTGAGCCATCCGCGGGTTAGGGTGTTGTTGTGGACCGTCGATGGTGATCCATTGAAGCTCGGTGAGCTCTTCCAGTCCGATGGCACCGCCTGACGGGGCATAACCGCTACCTTGATGACCACCGTGTTGCCGAGGCCGAGCGCCGACGGCGCCGGTCAAGCCCGCCGCCAACCTGATCGAGGTCACCCAGAAGCTATCTCAGAGCGGGTCGGGCGGGCCTTTGCTCGAGAGCAAGGATGCGGTCGTCGGCGTGGTCCCCAGGGGCGGTCAGGACGAGGGACGGAATTTCGCTCAAGCAAGGCGACATCAGGCCGTTGGAAGTGTCCGCGGCGCCGAGCCGTTTTAGTCAATCGTGCGCCAGACCTGATCCCGGGCGAAGGATCGTTTTCGGAGGTTCGGCTTTTCCTCTCGAACTTGTTCTTTGCGATAGACAACCGGCAGAGTTGTGCGACCCTTTGGAACAGGAGTTGGGGGAAGCCAATGAAACGCTTGATCATAGCTGTGGCGATTGTTTGCCTTGGCGCACTGTCGGGTTGCGCCACCACCAAGTCGCTGTCGAGTCCTCCGAAATTTACACCCAGGTTGGCGTACGTCGACATTCTCTATGGAACAGATCGGACTCCTGGAGCGCAGCCCGGCGAGTTTGGAGACGGTCGCAACGGCAAGCTCACCCTCGGACTTGCAAGGGTGACGATCCCGCCAAACCACACGCCAGGAGTTGTCGAGCGCCCGGCGAAAGTCTTTGTTTTCAAGCTCAACGAGGACGCCGAGAAACATCTGACGCTTGCCGGCCCTCCGAAGGTGCTCACCCGGGCCGAGTTCGTGAAGCAGGCCGCGAAGGCGCCTAAGGGCGCTCTGCTGTTTGTCCACGGCTACAATACCGACTTTGACGGCGGGCTCTACCGGACGGCTCAGCTTGCCCACGATCTGAACTTCAAAGGTTATGCATTCCACTACAGCTGGCCGTCCAAAGGCTCTGCATTCGCCTATGATTTTGACAACGACAGCGAGCATCAAGCTAAGCAATACTTCACTGAGTATCTTCGCGTACTGATCAACGAAGC
>JAHINZ010000380.1 GCA_018895795.1 Alphaproteobacteria bacterium | reverse complement strand
GGCGCGGCGGCGGGCGCCGCGGCGGCCGGCGCGGCCGAGGCGGTCGCGCCGGCGGTCACCACGCCCAGCAGCGTGCCCGGGAACACCGTCGCGCCCTCTTCGGCGCCGATGGCGGTCAGCACGCCGTCAGCGGGCGAGGCCACTTCGAGGCTGACCTTGTCGGTTTCGAGCTCGATGAGGATCTCGTCCTTCTTCACCGCCTCGCCAACCTTCTTGGTCCAGCGCGCCACCGTCGCTTCGGTGACGGATTCGCCGAGGGCGGGGGTCATGATGTCGGCCATGGGGATTCCGATGTCTCTCGTTTTTGCCGGTCGATGTCTTGGCGGCCCCGCCACGCGGTCGGGGCCGATCGATGGGGTCTAGGCGAAGGTCTCGTCGAGGAAGGCTTGCAGCTCTTTCAGGTGGCGACTCATCAGACCCGCCGCCGTCGAGGCGCTGGCCGGACGGCCGATATAGCGCGCGCGCTTGGCCTTGATGTCCAGCTTGTCCAGCGTCAGTTCCAGCCACGGATCCACGAACGTCCAGCCGCCCATGTTGCGGGGCTCTTCCTGGACCCAGACCACTTCGGCGGTCTTGAAGCGGGTCAGCACGCCCATCAGCGACTTCAGCGGCCACGGATAGAACTGTTCCAGACGCAGCAGATAGACGTCGTCGCGGCCGCTCTTGGCGCGGGCGTCGACCAGGTCGAAATAGACCTTGCCCGAGCAGATCACGACCCGCTTGATTTCGCTGTCAGGCTTCAGGGTCACGCCGCCGACGTCGCAGCCGGCCTCGGCCCCGTCGATCATCACGCGGTGGAAGCTGGAGCCCTCGGACAGGTCGGCCATGTTGGAGACGGCGCGCTTGTGGCGCAGCAGGCTCTTGGGGGTCATGACCACCAGCGGCTTGCGGAACTCGCGGTGCATCTGGCGACGCAGGGCGTGGAAATAGTTGGCCGGCGTGGTGCAGTTGATGATCTGCATGTTGTCTTCGGCGCATGACTGCAGGAAGCGCTCGAGGCGGGCCGAGCTGTGTTCGGGGCCCTGGCCTTCGTAACCGTGCGGCAGCAGCATCACCAGGCCGCTCATCCGCAGCCACTTGCGTTCGCCCGAGCTGATGAACTGGTCGATGACCACCTGGGCGCCGTTCACGAAGTCGCCGAACTGGCCTTCCCAGAGGGTCAGGGTGTTGGGATCGGCCAGCGAGAAGCCGTATTCGAAGCCCAGCACCGCCTCTTCCGACAGGGCCGAGTCGATGACCTCATAATGGGCCTGGCTGGGGCCGATGTTGTTCAGCGGCGTGTAGTGCTCCTCGGTCGTCTGGTCGATGACGTCCGAATGGCGCTGGGTGAAGGTGCCGCGCACGCTGTCCTGGCCCGACAGGCGCACCGGGAAACCTTCGTCGAGCAGGGTGGCGAAGGCCAGGTGTTCGGCGGTGCCCCAGTCGAGGCCCTCGCCCTTCTCGATCGCTTCGCGGCGATTTTCGATCACGCGCTTGACGGTCTTGTGGGCGTCGATCCGGTCGGGAATGGTGGTGATCTGACGACCGATTTCCAGCAGGCGGGTCTTGGGGAAGGCGGTCGAGCCGCGACGCTCTTCGTCGGCGGGGCTGGCCAAGCCGGCCCACTTGCCGTCCAGCCAGTCGGCCTTGTTGGCCTTGTAGCTCTTGCCGGCGTCGAATTCCTTGTCGAGGAAGGTCTCGAACTCGGTCACCCAGCCGTCGACCTCGCCCTGGTTGATCACGCCCTCGGCGATCAGCCGGCCCGCATACAGCTCGCGGGTCGAGGGGTGGCCCTTGATCTTGGCGTACATCAGCGGCGAGGTCATCGTCGGGTCGTCACCTTCGTTGTGACCGAACCGGCGGTAGCAGAACATGTCGACCACGACGTCCTTGCCGAACATCTGGCGATATTCGGTGGCGACCTTGGCCGCATAGACCACGGCTTCGGGATCGTCGCCGTTGACGTGGAAGATCGGGGCCTCGACCATCAGCGCCACATCCGAGGGATAGGGCGAGCTGCGCGAATAGCGCGGGCTGGTGGTGAAGCCGATCTGATTGTTGACGATGAAGTGGATCGTGCCGCCCGTGCGATAGCCCTTCAGGCCCGACAGGGTGAAGCACTCGGCCACCACGCCCTGGCCCGCGAAGGCCGCGTCGCCGTGCAGCAGCAGCGGCAGCACATGGCCGCGACCGGCGTCCGGCTGCTCGCGCAGGGTGAAGGCCTGCTTGGCGCGGACCTTGCCGATCACCACCGGATTGACGATTTCCAGGTGCGAGGGATTGGCCGTCAGCGACAGGTGGACCTTGTTGTCGTCGAACTCACGGTCCGACGAGGCGCCCATGTGATACTTGACGTCGCCCGACCCCTCGACGTCCGAGGGCAGGCTCGAGCCGCCCTGGAATTCGTGGAAGATCACGTGATAGGGCTTGCCCATCACGGCGGCCAGCACGTTGAGGCGACCGCGGTGGGGCATGCCCAGCACGATGTCCTTCACGCCCAGGGCGCCGCCGCGCTTGATGATCTGCTCCATGGCCGGGACCATGGCTTCGCCGCCGTCGATGCCGAACCGCTTGGTGCCGGGGAAGCGCTTGTGCAGGAAGCGCTCGAACCCCTCGGTCTCGATCAGCTTCTTGAGGATGGCGACCTTGCCCTCTTTCGAGAACACGATTTCCTTGTCGCGACCCTCGATGCGCTCCTGCAGCCAGGCCTTCTCGTGCGGCTCGGAGATGTGCATGTACTGCACGCCGACATTGCCGGCATAGGTGCGGCGCAGGATCGACAGGATCTCGCGGATCGTCGAGGTCTCCATGCCCAGCACGAAGTCCAGGAAGATCGAACGGTCATAGTCGGCTTCCGAGAAGCCGTAGGTGGCCGGGTCGAGCTCGGGGGCCGAGGCCTTGGGCTCCAGGCCCAGCGGGTCGAGATTGGCGGCGAGGTGGCCGCGCATCCGGTAGGCCCGGATCATCATGATGGCGCGCAGGCTGTCCAGGGTGGCGGCGCGGACCGCTTCCGACGAGGAGCCCGGCGCCTTGCCTTCGATGGCCTTGGCCATCTTGGCTTCGACGGCGGGCGCCACCGAGGGCCACTGGCCGTCCAGCGCCGAAAGCCAGTCGGGACGGGCGGTCGGCACGGCGCGCGGGGTCCAGGCGGGCTCCTGGGCGGCGCGCTGAACCTGGTCGGCCTGTTCTTTCAGGGTGGAGAAGAAGGCGTTCCACGAGGGCTCGACCGACCCGGGATCGGTCGCCCACTTGGCGTACAGGTCTTCCACGAACGCCGCATTGGCGCCGTAGAGGAAGGAGGTCTCGGTCAAGACCTGATTGATGATGCCCGCGTCGTCCGCCATGATTCTTTGCCTTAGATCCGTCGGTCTACAGGACCGGTAAACCAGGCCCGTAAATATAGTGTCTCAATCACCCGGGCGCCCATCGAATGGGGGGCCCAGGTGATTTTTTCGGATCGTCGACTGGCGGTCGCAAAAAACCTGGGCCCCGCAGGGTGGGGTTGCGGTGAGTATCAGCCCTTGAGCACCTCAAGCAGGGTCTCGCCCAGGCGCGCCGGCGACGGCGAGACGCGGATGCCCGCGGCCTCCATCGCCGCGATCTTGTCCTCGGCGCCGCCCTTGCCGCCCGAGATGATCGCCCCGGCGTGACCCATGTGACGGCCCGGAGGGGCCGTGCGACCGGCGATGAAGCCGACCATGGGCTTGCTGCGGCCGCGCTTGGCTTCGTCGGCGATGAACTGGGCCGCGTCTTCTTCGGCCGAGCCGCCGATTTCGCCGATCATGACGATCGACTTGGTGGCTTCGTCGGCCAGGAAGAGTTCCAGGATGTCGATGAACTCGGTGCCCTTGACCGGGTCGCCGCCGATGCCGACCGCGGTGGTCTGGCCCAGGCCGGCATTGGTGGTCTGGAACACGGCTTCATAGGTCAGGGTGCCCGAGCGCGACACGACGCCCACGCTGCCGGCCGAGAAGATCGAGCCGGGCATGATGCCGATCTTGCACTGGTTGGGCGTCAGGACGCCCGGGCAGTTGGGGCCGATCAGACGCGACTTGGAGCCTTGCAGCGCCTTCTTGACGCGGACCATGTCCAGCACCGGAATGCCTTCGGTGATGCAGATGATCAGGCCGATCTGGGCGTCGATGGCTTCCAGGATCGAGTCGGCCGCGAAGGGGGGCGGCACGTAGATCACCGAGGCGTCAGCGCCCGTGGCTTCCTTGGCTTCGCCGACCGTGTCGTACACCGGCAGGCCGATGTGGGTCTGGCCGCCCTTGCCGGGGGTGACGCCGCCGACCATCTTGGTGCCGTAGGCGATGGCTTGTTCGGAGTGGAACGTGCCCTGGGCGCCGGTGATGCCCTGGCAGATGACCTTGGTTTCGGAACCGATGAGGATCGACATTTAGCGAGCACCCTTCACGGCCGCGACGATCTTTTCGGCGCCGTCAGACAGGTCGTTGGCGGCGATGACGTTCAGGCCGCTTTCCGAGATGATTTTCTTACCGAGTTCGACGTTGGTGCCTTCCAGGCGCACCACCAGCGGAACCTGCAGTCCGACCTCCTTCACCGCGGCGATGACGCCCTCGGCGATGATGTCGCAGCGCATGATGCCGCCGAAGATGTTGACCAGAATGCCCTTCACGGCCGGATCGGCGGTGATGATCTTGAAGGCCGCGGTGACCTTCTCGGTGGTGGCGCCACCGCCGACATCGAGGAAGTTGGCCGGCTCGGCGCCGTACAGCTTGATGATGTCCATGGTGGCCATGGCCAGGCCCGCGCCGTTGACCATGCAGCCGATTTCGCCGTCGAGGGCGATATAGGCCAGGTCATACTTCGAGGCTTCGATTTCCTTGGGGTCTTCTTCGCTCTCGTCGCGCAGCGCCTTGATCTCGGGATGGCGGAACAGCGCGTTGCCGTCGAACGACAGCTTGGCGTCCAGCACCTTCAGGTGATCATCGGCCGTGACGATCAGCGGGTTGATCTCCAGCATGGCCATGTCCTTGGCCAGGAACGCCGTATAGAGCTGCGTCAGCAGCACGGCGGCTTCCTTGGCCAGGCCGCCGGTCAGGCCCAGGGCCTTGGCCAGCGCCCGCTGGTGGGTCGGCCACACGCCGGTGGCGGGGTCGATCGAGAAGCTGTGGATCTTCTCGGGCGTGGCATGGGCCACGTCCTCGATGTCCATGCCGCCTTCGGTGGAGACGACGAACGACACGCGAGAGGATTCCCGGTCCACCAGGAGGGAGATGTAGAACTCCTTCTCGATCGCCGCGCCTTCTTCGATGTAGAGGCGGTTGACCTGCTTGCCCTTGGGGCCGGTCTGGTGGGTCACCAGCACGCGGCCGAGCATTTCGGCGGCGTTGGACTTGACCTCTTCCACCGACTTGACGACGCGAACGCCGCCCTTGGCGTCGGGGCCCAGGCCCTCGAACTTGCCCTTGCCGCGCCCGCCGGCGTGGATCTGGCTTTTCACCACGAAAACCGGCCCGCCCAGCTTTTCAGCGGCGGCCGCGGCTTCCTCGGGCGTGAAGGCCGCGAAACCGCGCGGAACGGGTGCGCCGAACTCTGCGAGTACGGCCTTGGCTTGGTGTTCGTGGATGTTCATGAGTGCCCAGTCTCGACGACGGCTTTTCTGAAATGTGGCCGGGTTATAGGAGCGTGATTTCGCAGGCGCAACAGCGCGCGGACCGATTAGGCCGCTCAGGTGAAAAAGTGGGACGAACTGGCGCAGCCCCAGAGCGGGTTGGACTTTTCGCGTGTCGCCGCTGGCCGGGGCTCCAGACTCGCCAATCGACGGGCCTGTGAAGCCTTCGTTAAAGTTACCGCTACCATAGAGGGCGATCAGCGTCGCGGTCAGCCGCCGGTCTTCACGGCGACCGAGGCGGGCGGTTTCGCGCCGGGACGCGCCACCGCGTACATTTCCCAGGCGATCTGGCGGATCAACGCCTGGCGGTCGCCATCGACCACATAGAGGTCGAAGTGGGTCTTGTCGGGCAGGTAGCGGAAGTCGGTCTTCGCGCCGAGGCCGTTCATCACCGCCTCCAGCCGGTGCGCGGCGCCGTCGAGATAGAAGGTGTCGGCCGTGCCGACGATCAGGTGGACCTTGCCGTCGAGGTCCGGCTTCAGGGCCGGCCAGTGTCGTTTCAGGCGCTCGGCGATGTCATAGTGATCGCGCCAATAGGCCGCGACGGCCGGATCGACCGCCCCGGTCGCCCGGTCGAACATCGGCAGCGGACGTCCGTCGGGGCCGCGCGGCGAGAACACCCAGTCGAAGGACCGCATCTGGCCGCCATACTCGCCCAGGGCCTCCTCCATCAGGGTGGCGTCTTGCGACGAGGCCAGGACCTTGTCGTGGTCGCGGGCGATCGGCCAGGTCGAGCCGTCCGGCTTGAAATAGACATTGGCGCCCGGCGCATACAGATCCACGCCGCTGAAGTCGTGGAAGTCGCTGGGATCGGGCGAGGTGGTCCAGGCGCCGCCGAACACCTTGGGATAGCGGGTCTGCAGCCACAGCGTCGCCCAGCCGCCCGAGGAGTGGCCGTTGAGGAACCGGCCGTTGACCCTGGCGTCCATCCGCCAGTGCTTTTCGAGGTCGGGGATCAGCTCTTCGGTCAGGGCCTTGCCCCACGGGCCATTGTTGACGCCGTCGGCGAACTCGTGCGTGCCGGTGGCGCTGCTCTCGTCCAGATAGACCCAGATCATCGGCGGCGTCTGGCCCTTGGCCATGGCGTCGTACATCCGCGAGGCCTGGGGGACGAGGCTGTCGGCCACGCCGCCAAAGCCGTGGGTGTAATAGGCGGTGGGGTAGCGATCCTTGCCGGTCTCGTAGCCCGGCGGGGTCAGAACCCAGCCCTTCATGACCATCGGCCGGCCCCAGAAGGCCGACAGCGCCGGACTGGTGAAGGCGATCGGGCTCAGATGCGGCCGCAGGGCGGCCAGGCGATCCAGCGAATCCTGGGGCGTCCCGGCCGGCGGGGTGAACGGATCATAGGCGGGCTCGATCGTCTCCAGGGTCAGCCGGGTCCCCGCCGTCAGCGGCAGGGTCAGAGCGACCACCGGACTGATCAGGTCGCCGCCGCCCCGGCCGTTATAATTGTAGCTGTGGTCCTGATCGAGCACGGCCTGGACCGCGTAGTCGCCGGGCGGCAGCCGCGAAAAGGCCTGGGGCGCGGCGACGCCGTCCAGGTCGATGTCGATGATCGCGCCGGGCTGGATCGTCCCGACCTCGCGGGCCGAGACATGGCCCTTGTCGGCGCCGAACGGATCGGGCTCGACGCGGGTGATCTTGCCGTCCTCGGCCGCCGCCTTGGCCACAGCCAAGGGCTGGGCGAACACCAACAGGCGACCGGACACCGGCGTCTTGATGTTCGCGCCCAACTGGACCTGCAGAATCGGATGGGTCAAAGCGGGCGGGTCGGCCGCGAAGGCCGGAACGGCGCTGGCCGCTATCAACAAAAACGCCGCCGTGATCGCCGCTCGCATGGTTCGCCCCGCTCCGCTCAAGCCAAGCTAGCCACGACGGCGCCGACCTTGGCAAGCCTGGAGCATCCGGCCTGACGGCGTCAGCCCGGCTGCTCCAGATCTCTGTCTTGACGCATTGTCTTCACGCGAAGCGGCCCCCATTTCGCTCGAAAATGCTCTAGCCCGGCTTGACGCTGGCCGAACCCCGCCGCTCCAGCTTGCCCCAGCCGACGCTGCCGCCGCGCACGGCCGCCACGACCGACTTGACCACCACATAGTACATCAGCTGGCGATAGCCGAAGCGCTGCACGGGCAGGTAGGGCAGGTCGGCCCAAGGCGCGCGACGCTCCAGGGCCATGCCCAGCGCCCCGGCCGACAGGTCGACCAGGATGAACACCGCCCAGTAGAGCAGGCCTTGAATGGTGTCGTCGGGCCGCCACTCGACCGGATGGGCGAGCGCGCCGTAGAGGCCCGTGATCAGGCTCCAGACCACGGCCAGGTCGACCAGCGGCGCGGCCACGGTCAGCAGGATCTGGAACAGCCAGATCTGCGGCAGGGCGACGAAGCCCAGCACCGGCGTCTTGCGGTTGAACAGCGCCTGGCGGTGCTTCCACACGCATTGCAGCGTGCCGAACGACCAGCGGAAGCGCTGCTTGAGCAGGCCGCCCACGGTGTCGGGGGCTTCGGTATAGGCCCGCGCCTCGGGGTCGAACGCCACCTTCCAGCCGGCCCTTTGGCAGGCGATGGTCAGGTCCTGATCCTCGGCCAGCGTATCTTCGGGATAGCCGCCGACCGCATCGAG
Source organism: Alphaproteobacteria bacterium (assembly GCA_018895795.1). Lineage (GTDB taxonomy): Bacteria > Pseudomonadota > Alphaproteobacteria > Caulobacterales > Caulobacteraceae > Caulobacter. Next base: position 8,802 of record JAHINZ010000380.1, on the reverse strand, counting down.
CGCGGACCGGCGCCAGGCCCCGACCGCGCCGGGCACCACGGTGACCGCCCCCAGGGCCGACAGGGCGCGCCGCTCCAGATTCTGGGCGGTGACATATTCCAGGGCCTGCCAGCGGGTGACGATGTTCACGCGGTTGCCGACGATGGCGTTGCCGGCCACGGCCCCGACCTGCGGATCCCGGAACCAGCGGACCAGTCGGCCGATGGTCTCGGGCGGAAACAGGGTGTCGGCGTCCAGGGCCACGACATAGTCGCCCCGGGCCTTGGCCAGGCCCCTGTTGACCGCCCGCGCCTTGCCGCCGTTCTTGAAGCGCAACAGGGTGACGCGCGGATCGTCCGCGAACGCCGCCCTGACCTGGGCCGAGGTGCCGTCGCTGGAGCCGTCGTCCAGCACCAGCACTTCCAGGTTGGTCCAGTGGGACTCCAGGATTCGCGCCACCGAGGCGGCGATCACCTTCTCCTCATTGAAACAGGGGATCAGCACGCTGACCAGCGGCCCGGTCTCGGGATCGAGGTCGGCCGGCGTGACGGCGGTCCAGCGGTGGACCAGGGCCAGGCTGGCCAGGAACACCAGCCGCGCCACGCCCAGGAAGATCGCGGTCAGAAACAGCACCGTCATCGCCGTGCGCGTCCAGCGGAAGAAGTCAAAGCCGATACGGTCCAGGGCCAGCTCGACCCCGTCGCGCGAGGTCGGCGGCATGGCCTGGGCCGGGCTCAGGCCCGCCAGCTCGCCGACCGTGACCAGGCGATAGCCCCGGGCGCGGAGCGCGTCGATCAAGCCCGGCAGGGCGGCCACCGTGCGGCTGCGGTCGCCGCCGGCGTCATGCAACAGGATGACCTGGCCGGGTCGATTGCCCGGATGGTCCAGACGCTCCAGGGCGCGGTCAATGATCGCCTGGGGGGCGGGCTTTTGCCAGTCATCGGTGTCGATGCGCAGGCCCACGGTCATGTAGCCGAGGGTCTGGGCGATCACCAGCGGCGCCACTTCATGCGGCGTCGACGGCTCGGCGTCGCCGAAGAACGGCGGACGGAACAGGCGCATGGAGCGACCGGTGATCACCTCGAACAGCCGCTGGGTGGCGTTCAGCTCGACCTGAACCTGGGCCAGGGGCGTCTCGCCGATATTGGGATGGGTCCAGGTGTGGCCGCCCACATCGTGGCCCTCGGCCACCGCGCGCTTCACCAGGTCGGGGCGGTTTTGCATGTTCTCGCCGATGACGAAGAAGGTCGCCGGGGCGTGCTTGGCCTTCAGGATGTCGAGGATTTTCGGCGTCCAGCGCCCATCGGGACCGTCGTCGAAGGTCAGGGCCACCAGACCCGGCTTCTGGCCATAGCGCTCGATCACATAGGAACTGGGCAGCACGTCATAGGTCTCGTCGAAGACCAGACCCGTGGGCGGATCAAACTCAAGGCTGCGCTTGCCCGGGGTCGGCAGCGACTCGACGCGCAGCACTTCGCCGCCGCCGTCGAAATCGACGCCCTGCCCGGTCGCCAGATCCTTCAGGCTGGCCGGGTCGGCCTTGCCGTAGGGCTTGCCCAGCAGGCTCCAGACCCCCGGATCCTCCGTGCCCATCCGCCAAAGGCCGTAGCCCCGCGGCCGCCAGGGGTCGGTGACCTTGATCTGGTTGAACAGCGTGACGGCGTCGAGGAACCAGACCTGGTGCTTGTCGCCGTTGTCGTCGGTGTAATCGTAGGTGGGGTTGAGGGCGGCGTCGTCCATGCGGATGGTCGCGCCGGCGTCCTGGGCGTTGCGCATCGCCTCATGGAAGGTCGCCGCCGCGCCGGACGACACCTTGCCGTCGGGCTTCATGGTCCAGTCATAGCCATAGGCGCCGAGGGCCAGGATCGTCCGGGCCGGATCCAGCCGCTTGAAGCGCTTCTCCAACTGGTTCTGATACCAATCCTGGCCCGCGTTCGGCCCAGGGTCGCTCATCGAATAGTGCTCGTCATAGGCCATCAGCACCAGGGCGTCGGCGGCGTCCTGCAGGCGCTTGAACGGCCAGCTTTCGTCGTCGATCGGGGCGGTGACCCACACCTCGCGGCCCGACGGCTTCAACGCCGCGCGCGCCTGGCTCAGAAAGCCGGGATAGGCCGCCAGGCCCTTGGGCGACAGGGCCTCGAAGTCGAGGACGTAGCCGCCGTAGCCATGGACGTTGGCCAGATCGACCAGATGGCCGATCAGGGTCTGGCGGGCCGCCGGGTTGGTCAGCAGGGCGTCGGCGGCCGGGCCGTTGAAGGCGGCGTTGGCCGAGTTGTGAACCAGGGGCAGCACGGCGGGGTGATTGGGGGCCGAGGCGATCCGGGCCACGCCTTGCGGATCGTCGACCAGGTCGACGTCGCCGGCCGAGCCCTTGATGGCGATCCACTGCGGCGAGACCACGTCCAGCTTGCCGATATTGCGGCGCAGGCTGTCGCGGGAGTCCTCGTCCCAGCTGACATAGAAGCCGACATTGAGCGGGCGCTCGGCCTTGCCGTTCGCCGCCGCCTGGGGGCGGGGCACCCGGCGCCAGGTCTTGGCCTGGCGATGCTTGCGGGGCGTTTCCTGGTGCAGCGAGGTCAGGATGTGCGGGTCGCGCAGCGGCGCGGCGGGCAGGCGCGGCGCGAAGGCCAGGGTGGCCAGGAAACCGGCGACCACCGCCGCGATGACCGACAGCACGATCCCCAAGCTCAGCTTCGCCTGCCTGTCCCGGCGGCCCGAAGGGTCATGAAAAACGTGGCGATCGTCGGGCGTCATGGGCGGGCTCGTGGTTCAGCAGGCACTTGATCCCCGATCTTGGCCTAACCGTGACCGTTTCGCGGCGGCGACCTAACGAGGAAAGGCGCGTCCCCGGCCTAGACCGGGTTGTCCATGAACAGGATCAGGATCACGGCCATGACGGCGGCGGCGTCACGCTCCGCGGCGCCCTTCGACGGCAGGTAGGCGATCTTGCTGAGGCCGCTCAGATCGACGGCGGCGACGTCCTGGTCGCCGTTGCGGATCACGTAGCCCACGGCGCCGGCGGTCAGTCCGAAGGGCATGGCGCCGACCTGCTTGGACTCCGCCCGCAAGGTCACCGCGCCAAGCTGCAATTCAGCGGCGCGTTGCGGCGTCTGCAGGCGAGCCAGCAGTCCGCCCTTGGACTGCACCAGGGTGAAGGCCGCCTCGGGGCCGGCGCCCTCGAACGTGCAGACATAGGCCAGCTTGTCGCGATCGAAGGTGATCCAGCCCAGGGCCGTGCGGCTTTCGCCGCCCTTGCACTTGATCGTGACGGCGCCCAGGCTGGGCGAGGTCACGCTGATCTCGGCCTTGGACTTGGCGCTGGAATACAGACCCAGGGCCGAGGTGGTGGTGGCCGATTGGCGGCTGAGGCCGCTGTACTCGCCCAGAGCGAAGCCGGGTTGCAGAAAGCTCTTGCCCTTCTTGGTCTCGAACTTGAGCTTCTCGGTGCGCTCGGTCAGCGGGCCGGCGGCTTGCGCCGGGACCGCGACCGCCAACAGAGCGGCGGCCAGCACAGCGCCGGAAAGAATCTTGAAGCCTGACATGTCGTCCCCCTGGATGTCGCCCAGGCCTATAGGCAAACCCCGTGACAAAACAGGGTGAAGCTTCGCGCGCCGGCCTACTCCACCCAGTCGCGCTTGAGCCTGAACGACGCGGCGATCAGCAGGACGGCGCTCAGAACATAGAAGCCCAGGCCGAAATAGAGGGCGTGGCGCATCGATTCGGCGCCGTAGCGCGGGGCCAGAAGGTCCGACACATAGCCGAAGAACCACAGGCCCACGGCCAGGCCCAGCAGGTTGTTGATCAGCAGGAACAGGGCCGAGGTCGTGGTCCGCATCGAGGCCGGGGCCAGATGCTGCACGGCGGCGATCACCGGGCCCAGCCAGGCCAGGTTCAGGCCCGTGGGGATCAGGAACAGCAGGAAGGCCAGGAGCAGCGAATGCACGTTCATGGCCAGCAGGAAGCACGGCAGAGCCACCAGGAAGCAGAGGGCCGGGGCCAGGGCGTAGGCGGCCTTGTTCTTGGCGCCGAACTTGTCGGCCAGGACGCCGCCCAGCCAGATGCCGGCCACGCCGCCGAACAGCGACAGGGCGCTGTAGAACAGGGCCCGCTCGGTCAGGCTGAGACCGAAGCTGCGCTGGAAGAAGGTGGGCAGCCAGAAGGCCACGCCATAGCCGCAGATGGACGAGGAGGCCGCGCCGAACGCCAGCAGCCAGAAGCTGGGCTTGGGCGCGATGGTGGCCAGGACGGCGGCGAAGGCGGGGGCCTTGGGAGGGGTGAACGGAGCCGCCTCGCCCGAAGCCAGGGTCTGGGGCTCGCGGTCCATGCCGCCGCGCGGCGGATCCTTGACCACCCACTTGAAGATCGGCGCCAGGACCACGCCCATCAGACCCACGATGATGAAGGCGTAGCGCCAGTTGACATAGGCGGCGATCAGACCGCCGAACAGCACGCCCAGGGCCGTGCCCAGCGGGATGCCGAAGGAGTAGACCGCCAGGGCCCGGGCGCGCTGCGCCTTGGGGAAATAGTCGCTGATCAGCGAATAGGCCGGGGCGACGCCGCCGGCCTCGCCGACGCCGACGCCCATGCGCGACAGGAACAGGCTCCAGAACCCGCCCGCGAAGCCGCAGGCCAGGGTGAAGCCGCTCCACAGGGTCAGGGCGACGGTCATGATCCAGGTGCGGCTGACCCGGTCGGCCAGCCAGGCCAGGGGCACGCCCAGGGTGGTGTAGAGCGCCGCGAAGGCCACCCCGCCCATCAGGCCCAACTGGGTGTCGGTCAGATTGAGCTCGGTCTTGATCGACCCGGCCAGGATGCCGAGGATCTGCCGGTCGAGGAAATTGAAGGTGTAGGCGAGAATCAGCATCGCCAGGACGACATAGCGATAGCGGGGGCTCGGTCGCTCGATCTGGTCCTGGCCCATGGTCGCCCCGTTACTGTTACGCATCAGACAAAGAAACGGCGGCGACGCTTTGCAGCGCGCCGCCGCCAGTTTTACCTAGATCAGAAGGCCAGTTCGAGGCTCGCCGAGACGGTGCGCGGCGGGCCATAGAAGCCGATGACGGAGTTATTATAGGTGGCGACGCCGAAATTATAGCCGCCGGTCCGATACCGCTCGTCGGTCAGGTTCTTGCCGGTCAGAGCCAGCTTGTAGTGGTTGCCCGGGGCCGTCCAGATCGCCGTCAGGTCGACCAGGGTGAAGGCCTTCTGGTCCAGCAGCGGCAGCGGCAGTTCGAACTGCTGGTAGCTGTCGCGATAGCTGACCATCGGGGTGACGGCGAGCACGCCGCCGGCCAGGTCCGTCGTCCAGGTCAGGCTGACATTGCCCGTCCATTCCGGGGTGTTCTGGAAGCCGTACAGATCGGCGACATTGACCACCTGACCACCGGCCGGGATGACCGTCGACGGGTTCAGCGGGTTGGGCGCGCCGGCCGGCACGAAGCGGTTGAAGGTGTCGTACTGGGCGTGGATATAGCCCAGGGCGACCGAGCCCGAGAGGTTGGCCGCGATCTTGGCCTTGGCCTCGAACTCGACGCCGTACAGGGTGGAGGCGCCGGCATTGTCGATCGAGCTGGCGATGCCGCTGGGCACCACCACCTGGGTCGAGACCTGCTGGTTCTTGTACTTCGACATGAAGATCGCCGAAGCGAACGAGACGCGACGGTCGAACAGATAGCCCTTCAGGCCGCCTTCATAGGCGTCGACGGTTTCCGGATCATAGCCGTCGACGGTCTGCGGGGTGATGGCCGCGTCGCCGCGCATGTCCCAGCCGCCCGACTTGAAGCCCTTCGAATAGGACACATAGGTCGTCAGGTCGTCGTTCAGCTCATACGAGGCCGACAGGCGCGGGGTGAACTGCGAGAAGGTGGTCTGGGCGCCGTAATTGGTGCGGGTCGCGAAGATCGGACGCGGCGTGCCGCCCTGATACGGGGTGCGCGTGGCGCCCAGATAGAACAGGCGGAAGGTCGTGCTGCGCTTGTGATCGCGCGTGGCGCGGGCGCCCAGCGAGACCTTGAAGCGCTCGGTCAGATTGGCGCTGAAGTCGAAGAAGGCCGCGAAGCTCTGGGTGCTGACCTTGCCGCCGTCGGCGATGGCCAGGCCCAGATTGCCGGCGATGGTGTCGAACTCGCCCGAGGCCTGGCTGTTCATGTAGTACAGGCCGAACACGCCCTGAACGTTCTCGTCCGAATAGACCGCCTGCAGCTCCTGCGAGAACGAGCGGTCGTCATAGCGGGCCGGCACGTCGAGGGTCGGCAGCGGGGTGCCGTCAAAGTCGATGACGGTGTCGGTGTGACCCTTGCGGCTGGCGGTGATCGACTTGACGGTCAGGTTCTTGGTCAGATTGTACTGGCCGGTCAGCGACACGCCTTCGGTCTCGACCGAGTTGCTGTCGCCGAAACCCGCCTGGGTGTCATAGACGTCGCCCAGCACCTTGTAGCCGCCGACCAGGGCCGGCAGTTCGCGGTGACCGTGGCGCGGGTTGGAATCGTCCTGCACGTGGTCATAGGCCAGACGGAAGAACAGGTCGTCATTGGGCGCGTATTCGGCGCTGAGGCGGATGGCCTGGACGTCCTTGTTGTACTGATCGGCGCCGGTGGTCAGGTTCTTGCCGAAGCCGTCGCGCTTGTAGATCGCATAGGCGCCGCCCACCGACAGACCGCCGCCGACCGGGGTCTGGCCCGAGACCAGCAGGTCGGTCTGGTTATAGCTGCCATAGGTGCCGCGGATCTTGGCGTGGGCTTCGTCGCCCAAGCGCTTGGTCACGTACTTGATCGCGCCGCCGATGGTGTTGCGGCCGTACAGCGTGCCCTGCGGGCCGCGCAGCACTTCGATGCGCTCGACGTCAAACACATCCAGCACCGCGCCCTGGGGGCGATAGATATAGACGTCGTCGACATACAGACCCACGCCGGGCTCATAGCCCCACAGCGGGTCCTGCTGGCCGATGCCGCGAATATAGGAGATCAGGGTCGAGTTCGAACCGCGTGCGGTCTGAACCGTGATGTTGGGGGTCGTCTGCTGCAGGACGGTGATGTCCGCGCCGCCCTGGCGGGCCAGGGTTTCGCCGCTATAGGCCGAGACGGCCACGGGCACGTCCTTGAGGTTTTCCTCGCGCCGGCGGGCGGTGACGACCACCTCCTCGACCGACAGCCCGGTCTTGGCGACCGGAGCCTGTTCCTGAGCCGAAACGACCGTCGCGGCCGCTCCCCATGCCGCGCCAGCCAGCAGCGCAGCCTTCCACATCGAAGTCATTGGGTTTCCCCTCCCTTGTGTTCCGCCCGCCCGAACCGGGTCCTTGTGGCGGACACGTGTTCGGAATTCGCGAATTCATCGAACCGCGAATAGGCGCACTGTCCCTCAGAGAACACCGAGACGCCAGTCTTTTTTCACCAGGTGATGAAATGGTGGCGCGCTGTGGCTTTCAGGTCCTGGCCTGGCGGGCGATCACCGTCTCGAAGCCCGCCGCGCAATAGGCGAACAGCCGCGCCCGCACCGCCTCCAGATCGCTGGAATGGCACTCGCCTTCCGACAGCGAGTCGATCCGGCCGGTCTCCGACAGGGCCAGCATCATCGAGCCGGTCAGGAACTGGTAGCACCAGTAGAGGTCGCGATAGGCCGCGTCCGGACGGACGATCTTCAGCGTCTCGACCAGCCGGTGGACGACCGGATCGAAGAACCGGGTCATGGTCTCGCCGCCCCAGGCCGGGGTGTTGTTGACCTGGGCGACCAGCACGAAATAGCTCTTCCAGCCCGGCCCGCCGTCCTGCGAGATGCGCAACAGGGGATCGATGAAGGCCTCGATCACCCCCTCCACGGTCATGGTCCCGGCGTGGGTCTGGACATACAGGTCCATCGAGGCGCCGCGCGCCTGGTTGAGGATCTCGGCCCGACGCAGGAACACTGCGTCGAACAGCTCGCGCTTGGCCCCGAAATAATAGTGGATCAGCGCCGTATCGACGCCGGCCTCGGTCGCCACCTGGCGGGTGGTGACGCCATAGAAGCCGTGGCGCGCGAACAGGCCCTCGGCGGCGTCGAGGATGGTTTCCTTCAGGTCCAGGCCCTTGGCCTTGGACGGTCGACCCCGCCCGCCGGGACGGGCGCGGGGCTTGGCTGCGGTCATCTGACTCTCTCGCCCGCCGTGAACTGCGCCGCTTTCGGATGAAGCATCGCGGGCGGCGTGGCAAGGTGGATGAGGATTGGGCGAAATCGCACGGGGCTAAAGGCGGCCCTTTCGACGGTCGGTTCAGGGTGTCTGCCCGCGGCCCGGAGGCGGGCGTCTCCCCGGCCGACGCCTCTGGCCCCCTCCTGACCTGCTTCGCAGGTCGTCCTCCCCCTTGTCAGGGGGAAGACGGCCGCGCAGCGGCCCGTAGGGGCGAGTATGGGGATTGGGCGCGGCTTATCCCCCTTCGAGTCCGTAAAAACCTCAGCCCATTCAAAGCCCTAAAAATAAAACGATCGCGCCAATCCTCGGCGCTCAAATCGCCCGCATACTCAATCTCACCTGACAGCACGGGAAGGGCGCACGTACGGCGACCGTTGCGGCTGTCAGGGGTGGTCGAGCGGGTAGCGCCCGTCGGCCGTCGTCGAAGGCCCGGCGGGGTCTGGCGGAGCGGGACACCCCTCGAGGATCGTCCCGTGTCGAGGCCAGGCCCGGACCGCCGGGAACTCCCCTCGCCGACGCCCGTGCGATGCGCGACAGGCATGGGCTGAAATCGCCCATGCGGTCTGGACGGGGTCGCTAACCCCTCCACCCGTCGGGGGCCTAGCTACCGGAGCGGGTTAAAACCCCGCCAGCCCGGCGATGCTCCCGAATAACGGCCGCGC